>JAFDVT010000009.1 GCA_018268875.1 Acidobacteriota bacterium | reverse complement strand
CGTCCGAAAAAGAGGACGATGCGACCGTCGCCGAGACGCAGATCACAACCGATGGGGAAGAACATTTCGGCTACGCGCGGCGGCTGAATGAAGACGAGAAGAAGCCGTATCGCTTCAGCGAAAAGAACCGGACGCCGCGTGTTCCGGCGGTTGCCATTCACTGGTCAAAGGATTCGAAGAAGTTCGCGGTGGTGCGGCTGGATCAACGCAAAGTGGCGGATTTGTGGGTGATCAATACGCTGGCGGCGCCTCGACCGGTGCTGGAAAGTTACCGCTATGCGATGCCCGGCGAGGCGAACGTCCCGCAGTCCTCGCTCGAGGTGTTCGACGTGGCGAGCAAGGCCCGAGTGATCGTCAAATCCGAACGTTTTCCCGATCAGCAGGTTGCGATCTACGACGCTCCGGTGACGTTCCGGGAGCGCGAAGCCGCGCGCAAGTACACGATGGAGCGCAGCACCGAAGACGGCGGCCAGCAGGATCAGGGGACCGGAGGAGCGCGACAGCCGGGTCCTGAAGCGACGTGGTTGGCGAACGGTTCCGGCAAGCTGTATTTCAATCGCACCAGCCGCGACCTGAAGAAGATCGACGTGTGCGTCGCCGACGCGGCCACGGGCGAGGTGAAGACGCTGATCGAAGAGCGGCTGAACACGTATGTGGAGGTTCGCCCGCTACGCTTGATCAACGATGGACAGGAACTGGTGCACTGGTCGGAACGCGACGGCTGGGGGCATTATTACCTGTTCGACGCCGACGGCAAGCTGAAGAATCAGATTACGTCCGGCGAGTTCTATACATCAGCGATCTCGCATATCGACGAGAAGTCGCGCACGTTGTACTTTGTGGCCAATGGCCGCGAGGCGGACGAGGATCCGTACTACGACCATCTGTATCGCGTAGGGCTCGACGGCAATGGCATCAAGATGCTGGACCCGGGCAATGGCACGCATACGGTGGCGATGTCCGATTCCGGCCGGTACTTTGTGGATTCCTATTCGCGCGTGAACCGCGAGCCTTCGTCCGGCGTGTACGACCTGGCGGGCAACGTCCTGATGGACCTGCCGCAGTCGAACCTCGCAGGGCTGAAAGAGGCGGGGTTTATCGCACCCGAGCCTTTTAAAGTGAAGGCCGACGACGGAATCACCGATTTGTATGGCGTGATGTACAAGCCGTTCGATTTTTCGCCGAACCGGAAGTACCCGATCATCGCGTACGTGTATCCGGGGCCGCAGACGGAGTCGGTGACCAAGGCGTTCAACCCGCGCAGCAACAACATTGCGCTCGCGCAGCTTGGCTTTATTGTGATTGAAGTCGGCAACCGCGGAGGCCATCCGCAGCGGTCCAAGTGGTACCACAACTACGGGTACGGCAACCTGCGCGATTACGGGCTTGCGGATAAGAAGGCGGCGATTGAACAGCTGGCGCGGCGGTATCCGTGGATCAACGCCGACAAAGTCGGCATCTACGGACATTCGGGCGGCGGGTTCATGTCCACGGCGGCGCTGCTGGTGTATCCGGACTTCTTCAAGGTCGCGGTTTCCTCTTCGGGCAATCACGAAAACAATGTGTACAACCGCTGGTGGAGCGAGAAGCACCATGGCGTTCGCGAGGTGACGGATAAGGACGGCAAGGTCAAGTTCGAGTACAACATCGAGAAGAATTCCGATCTGGCAAAGAACCTGAAGGGGCGTCTGATGCTGGCCACCGGCGACATCGACGACAACGTTCACATGGCGGGAACTCTACGTGTCGCCGATGCGCTGATCAAGGCGAACAAGCGGTTCGACTTTGTGATGCTGCCCGGCAAGCGTCACGGCTACGGCAACTTTACCGACTACTTCTTCTGGGTCCGCGCCGATTACTTTGTGAAGCACCTGATCGGCGATACGAGCCAGCCGGTCGACATCCTGGAACTCACACGCGAACGCCAGCAGTCCGGGAATCGCGCGGCGGACGCTACTCAGCCGAACTGAGCCGCGCCGGCCGCCGGCTCGCAGATAAACACCTGCGGATCGATGCCGTAGCGGTACTGGTAAAACGACTTGATGCGGCGGCGGAATTCCGGCATGCTCTCGCGGTTGATCAGGTTCACCGTGCAACCGCCGAAGCCGCCGCCGGTCATGCGGGCGCCGTAGACGCCGGATAGCTCCATGGCGGATTCCACGAGGAAATCCACTTCTGGACAACTCACCTGGTAATCGTCGCGCAGGCTGCGGTGGGATTGCACCATGTACTTGCCCATCGCCGAGGGGTTGTTCTGGCGGGCGGCTTGTACGAACGCGGCCACGCGCATGTTTTCCGTGACGACGTGACGAACGCGGTCGTACAACAAGCCATCGTCTTCGATTTCCTTCACCATTACCGGTGTGACGTCGCGCAAGGATTGCACTTCCGGATGTTTGGCGGCGATCAGGTCGATGGCGGCCTCGCATTCCTTGCGCCGTTGGCCATATCCGCTTTCGCCGAGTTCGCGCTTGACCATGGAGTTCACCGCGACCACCGCTACCGACCGGTTCAGCGGAACGGCTTCAAATTCGAGCGAACGGCAATCCAACTGGATCGCGCCGCCCTCGCGACCGTGCATGATCACGAACTGGTCCATGATGCCGCAGGGCGTTCCGGCGAAGTAGTTTTCCGCTTTCTGGCAAACCTTGGCGATATCGACGCGCTCCATCCGGTGTTGGCCCAGCAAGGTGAGAGCTACGGCGCATTCGAGAGCGGCTGACGAGCTGAGGCCCGCGCCCATGGGTAGCGTCGAATCGATGAAGATGTCGGTGCCGTGGATGGGCACGCCGGCGGCCTGCAATTCCTGCGCGACGCCGATGGGATAATCGCTCCAATCGCCGCGAGGCGCGGCGTCCGCGAGCAGATGCACAGGCATTTCGCAGTACTTCTGCAAGTCCTCCGTGTGGATACGAAGGATGTTGACGTCGTTTTCCGCGGAGGCGATCCAGCAGGCGAGTTCGATCGCCATGGGCAGGACGAAACCATCGTTGTAGTCCGTGTGATCGCCAATCAGATTGATCCGGCCAGGAGCACGAACGACACGAGGTTCGCCTGCTTTGGGATACTTCCAACGAAATTTTTCGATCAGCTCTCTTGCTTGGCCAGCCAAAGAAGGGCTCCTCCAAACAAAAGCATGAAGAGCCCCGTGTACAGATTGAGATTGATTTCCAGCAGCGGCGCGGTGGCCCCGGTAAACGAGACCCCCGTCAGGATCACGCCGAGAAGCAAAAAGAACCAACCGGACGGTTTGCGAAGATCTTCCATGGTGGTGTTACGCGAATAGCAAGTTCAGAAATAACAGAACTACCAATACGATTATCGCCAAAGGACCGGGCCGCTGAAACCAGGGCGCGGGATCGTGCGGGATTTCGGTAAGGCCATAGACCAGCCCTTTCAGTTCGTCGTCCGGCTTTGCGGACGTCATGATACTGACCACAATCGTGACGACAAAGCACGTGGTCCAGGCGATGATGGCGATCCAGAAGTTCTGCGCCATGGCCGAGGGGAAGGGGTGCAGGTTCCCTAGCAGTCCGCCTTTGCCTTCGGCCATGGTCAGCGCCCAGGTGAGCGCGGCGGAACCGGTACCCGCAAGGAGTCCACAAAAAGCGCCGTGCCCGGTGGCGCGCTTCCAGAACATCCCGAGCAGGAAGGTGGCGAATAGCGGCGCGTTGACAAAGCCGAACACCAGTTGGAGCAGGTCCATGATGTTGTTGTAGAACTGCGCGACGTAGGCGGTGAGGATCGAAAGGCCGATGCCAACGACGGTGGTCCAGCGCCCGACGGCGAGGTAGTGGGCGTCGCTCGCATCGCGGCGAATGTAGCTTTGATAGATGTCGTAGGTCCAGACGGTGTTGAACGCGGTGACGTTGCCGGCCATGCCCGACATGAACGACGCCATCAACGCGGTGATGCCGACGCCGAGCAAGCCTGCTGGATAGAATTGCGCCATCAGTGTCGTGAGCGCGAGGTCGTAATCGAACGCGTCGCCCTTCACCGGGAGACTGTAACCCGAACCGGCCGTTTTGGTGAGGGCGATGGCGGCGAGGCCTGGCAGGATTACGATGAACGGCATCACCATTTTCGGAAAGGCCGCGATCAGCGGCGTGCGTCGCGCGGCGGCCATCGAATTGGCGGCCATGGCTCGCTGCACCACGAGGAAGTCCGTGCACCAGTAGCCGAACGAGAGAACGAACCCGAGTCCCGCGACGAGGCCGAACAGTTCCACGCCCATCGGATTCTGCGAGGCGTCGCCGGCGTACTTCCAGCTATGCGTGAGGTTGGCATCAAGTCGCGCGGCGATGCCCTGCCAGCCTCCGGCTTTGATGGTGGCGGCGATGGCCAGGGGCGCGAAGCCGATGACGATCAGGAAGAACTGCAGGACCTCGTTATAGATCGCACTGGTGAGCCCGCCGAGGTACGTGTAGGCGAGCACGATCACGGCAGACAGCAGCACGGAACTGGTGAAGCTCCAGCCGAGGACGAGTTCGAACAGGCGGCCCAGCGCGTACATCGAGATGCCAGAGGAAAACACGGTCATCGCGGCGAAGGTGATGGCGTTGAGGCCGCGGGTCTTTTCGTCGAAGCGAAGCTTGAGGTATTCGGGCACGCTGCGGGCGCGGCTGCCGTAATAGAACGGCATCATAAAGACGCCGACAAACAGCATCGCGGGGACGGCGCCGATCCAGTAAAAGTGCGCGGTCATGATGCCGTATTTGGCGCCCGACGCGCACATCCCGATCACTTCCTGCGCGCCGAGGTTGGCGGCAAGAAACGCGAGCGAGGTAATCCAGGTGGGGATGGAATGGCCGGAGGTGAGGAAGTCGGAGCTGGTTCGAACGCTCTTGCGAACGAACCAGCCAATACCGATAACAAAGGCGAAATAGATAGCGAGGATTGCGTAGTCGACCGGGGCTAGCCGCATCCCGCTATTGAATCACGATATTCCGCTCCTGCAGCAGTTCGCCGGTACGCTGAGACAGAGTCAACAGATTGCGGCGGTAGTTCATCGTTTCGCGAACAAGGGCGCCTTCGGCGAGCGAGAGGTCGTTCTGCGAGGCGAGCACGAAGAAGATCGTGGTGGTTCCGAGTTCGTACCGCTTGAGGTCGGCATCGACGCGCTTTTGCGCCAAATCGCGGGCGATTTTGGCCAATTCCACCGAAGCCTTGGAGTTTTCGACCTGATTGATCGCGGTCAGAACCTCGAGGCGAATGCGCTGTTCGGCGGACTTGACGCGCATGGTGTCCATCTTCTTATTGATCATCGCGTCCGAAAGATCGGCGGCAGCACGACGGTCGCGAATGGGCAGGCGCCACGTGACGTTGAATCCGTAGGTCGGAAAACCGAAGCCGAACAACTGACCGAGCG
>JAFDVT010000099.1 GCA_018268875.1 Acidobacteriota bacterium | reverse complement strand
TCATCCGGCCATAGTTATCAGCCGACAGCAGTCAGCATTCAGCTCTCAGAAATTCCCTGGCTGACCCTGTAGACTGACGGTTGATCGCTTTGGTGGCGAGATACGCTTCACGAAATACATTCCTTCCTCCCCTTTGTAAGGGGAGGTGAGGTGGGGTAGACCAATGACGAATTCTCGCCTCGGTCTCAGCGGCCGCCTCGCCGCGCTCTTCGTCGGCAGCAAGCTCACCCCGCTCATCATCATCGCCTGCTTGCTGTTGGGGCTGTTCGCCGTCCTGCTCACCCCGCGCGAAGAAGAGCCGCAGATCGTCGTGCCCATGGTCGATGTCTGGCTGCCGTTTCCCGGTGCCTCCGCGAAGGTGGTCGAGGAGCAGCTCACCAAACCGATCGAACGCAAACTGTCCGAGATCAGGAGCGTGGAATATGTCTACTCGATCTCCCGCCCGGGCGGGGCTCTGATCATCGTGCGTTTTTATGTCGGCGAGCCGATGGAGCAGAGTTTGGTGGACCTCTACGACAAGTTGATGTCGAACCAGGATCTGCTGCCGCCGGGCGCTTCACCCTTTCAAGTGAAGCCGCGCGACGTGAACGACGTGCCGATCGTCACACTAACCCTGTCGAGCGAACGGTACACGGATTTCCAGCTGCGGCAACTGGGCGATCAGGTCTTGGAAGATGCGAAGAAAGTCACCGGCACTGCGGGAGGGTTCGTGGTCGGAGGTCGTGGCCGCGAGTTGCGTGTACAGATCGACCCGCCACGCCTGAAGGCTTACGGCCTGACGCCGTTGCGGGTCGCGAGCGTCATTCAGGGGGAAAACCTCTCGTTGCCGACCGGCAGGTTTGAAAGCCGCAACGAGAGTTTTCTCGTCGAAACGGGCCGGTTCATCCGATCGAAGGAGGATCTCGAGGGACTGGTCGTCGGCGTGAACGACCAGCGCCCCGTCTACCTGCGCCAGGTGGCGGCTGTGACCGACGGACCGACCGAGGCGACGAGTTATGTATGGCATGGGGAAGGCGTTCGTCGTGCGTCGCTCGTGAAACGTGAAGCGCAGGAAGGATCGCGAGAGACACTTCACGAGGAGCGCTTCACGCAGGAATCTCCCGCCGTGACCGTCGCCGTCGCCAAGCAGGCCGGCACCAACGCCGTCACCATCGCCCGGGGCGTGATCAGAAAAGTCGAGGAGATGAAAGGAACCCTGATTCCTGCAGATGTGCAGGTGACCGTCACACGCGATTACGGGGAAACCGCCGATGAGAAGGCCAATGAACTGCTCTGGCATCTTTTAATCGCGGTGGTGGCGGTCGTGGTGTTTCTGGGGCTCACGCTGGGCCTCCGCCCGGCCTTCGTGGTCTCTATCGCGATTCCTCTGACGCTCGCGCTCACGCTGTTCATCTCCATGCTCATCGGCTACAGCATCAACCGCGTGACCTTGTTTGCGTTGATCTTTTCCATCGGCATCCTCGTGGACGATGCGATCGTGCTGGTGGAGAATACCTATCGGCATCTCACGCTGCGGCTTCGACCGCATCGCGAGGCGTCGTTGTTTGCGGTGGACGAAGTCGGCAACCCAACCATCCTTGCCACATTGACCGTGATTGCCGCTCTCCTGCCGATGGCCTTCGTGTCCGGTTTGATGGGGCCCTACATGCGGCCGATCCCGGTCAATGCGTCGATCGCCATGTTCGTCTCCCTGCTGGTCGCGTTCATCGTGATTCCCTGGTTCTGCCAAGTCTGTTACAGGCCGGGCGTGCACATGGCCGGCGTCGAACACGACTCGTTGGAAGGGAGTCGCACCTATCGCCTGTAACCGCGTTTGCTGGCTCCGGTATTGTCCCATCCCCTGATGGCCTCCCTCGTTCTCTGCGTCATTGCGCTGCTGCTGGTCGGCTCGGTGTTTCTGTTCTATACACGCGATGTGGTGGTCAAGATGTTGCCGTTCGACAACAAGAGCGAACTGCAACTCGTCATCGACATGCCGGAGGGGACGACGCTGGAGGAAACGGCTCGGGTGACGAAGATGTTGACCGAGTACGTGCGAACGATTCCGGAGCTGCGCGACTATCAGGCCTATGTCGGCACTGCCTCGCCGTTCAACTTCAACGGGTTGGTGCGACACTATTATCTGCGCGACCAGCCGCACGAGGCCGATATTCAGATCAACTTGGTCTCCAAGGAGCACAGGCAGGCGCAAAGCCATGACATCGCGCAACGGATCCGCCCCGCGGTGCAGGAGATCGGGCGACAGTACGGGGCGAACGTGAAGGTGGTGGAGGTGCCGCCCGGTCCGCCCGTGCAGTCCGTGTTGGTGGCGGAGATCTACGGCCCGGACTATGACCGGCAGATAGCCATTGCGCGCGACGTGCGGCGTCTGTTCGAGACGACGGCCGGCGTGGTCGATGTCGATGACTATCTCGAAGCGGAGCAGGTCAAGTATGTGTTCACCGTCGATCGCGCGAAGGCGGCGTTGGCCGGGATTCCATCGGAGGAAATCGTCAAGACCCTGCGAGTGGCGTTGGAGGGCGCCAACGTCGGCCTGGTCCACATCCCCAAGGAGAAGCGGCCGGTCCAGGTGATGCTGCGCCTTCCGCTCACCGGACGGACCGGTTTGGAACAACTCGGCGAAATCTCGTTGCGAACGGTTGCCGGACACATGGTGCCGTTATCCGAACTCATCAGGATGGAGCAGACCGTTCGGGAGAAAGCGATCTACCACAAGAATCAAAAGCCGGTGGTCTATGTCCTTGCGGATGTCGGCGGCGGGGGAACAGACAGGGGCGAGAGTCCGGTGTACGGGGTCATGGGCATCGGGAAGAAACTGGAGCAGCTCGTCTTGCCGGAGGGCTATGCGCTCGCGCAGCACTATGCGATGCAGCCCTGGTCGGAGCAGCGGTTTGCAATGAAGTGGGACGGCGAGTGGCACATCACTTATGAAACGTTTCGGGACATGGGCCTCGCGTTTGCGGCGGCGCTGT
>JAFDVT010000098.1 GCA_018268875.1 Acidobacteriota bacterium | reverse complement strand
GTGGTCTTCATCCGCGAACCGGGTTCGCCGTGGTTGAAAGAAGCCAAGCCGGGTGTGCCGTACGTACCTCCGACGAACCAGCAATTCCAGAACACGCTGGGCGCGGGCCACGACATTCTGACCATCTATACGCCAGGGATGCTGCCGGATGTGTTCAAGCCTGGCATGGCGAAGTTGATCCCCGCCGGTTGTGACTTTGTCTTTCAACTCCACTACACGGCGAACGGCAAAGCGGGCGAGGATCAGCCGACCTTGGGCATCGTGTTCGCCAAGGAACCGCCGCAGCAGCGCGTGTTGACGCTGGGTGTCGGCAACATCGGCATCACGATTCCGCCCAACGATGCAAATTACGAAGCGCAGGCCCGCCTCCCGATTTATAACGAAGGCACGCTGCTGAGCTTTTTCCCGCACATGCACCTGCGCGGCAAGGCCTTTGAATACCGCCTCGCGCACCCGTCGGGCGAAAAGGAAACGCTGCTCAAGGTGAACAAGTACGACTTCAACTGGCAGTTGGCCTACCGGCTCGAAAAGCCGATCGTGATGGCTCCGGGTTCGAGGCTCGAAGCCACCGGTTGGTTTGACAACTCGGTGAACAACCCCGCCAATCCCGACCCCAATGCCACGGTGAAATGGGGCGAACAAAGCTGGGAGGAAATGATGATCGGCTTCGTGGACATCGCGGTGGATTCGAAGTTCACGCGCCGCACCTATCAACGTCCCGCTCCCAAGCCCGCGGGCGCGGAATAGCGATGCGCTTGGTTGTCCTGCTGTTCGTGGCCGTCGCGGGAACGGCGGGCGCGCACGAGTTCTTTTCGACGAAAGTCACCTGGACTCGCGAGATTTCGCGCATCGTCGCCAAGCGTTGCCTGGGATGCCACAGCGAAGGCGGCAAGGCGTTCTCGCTCGCCTCGTTTGCCGCCGCGCGACCCTGGGCGAAGGCAATCAAGGAAGAAGTCCTGTCGCGACGGATGCCGCCTTGGGGCGCGGCCAAAGGATTCGGCGACTTCGCCGGCGACCAGGCTCTTTCGCAGGAAGAAATCAGCCTTATCGCCGACTGGGTGGAAGGAGGCGCGCCGGAAGGCGACCGCCTTCTGCTGCCGCCGATGAAGCCGCCTCCAGTCCCGGCAAACTTGTCGAAGCCGCAAATCAAGTTCCGCCAGTTGCCGGCCTCGCAGGACAAGCCGCTGTCATCGCCGATCCGGATTGAAGGCATCGTTCCCGCAAAGGGCGTCGAGGCCGGAACGCAGCTTACGGCGTTGAAGCCCGACGGCACCATGGAACCGTTGATCTGGATTGTGGAACCTCGGGCGGCGTCGGGGCGCCGGTTTCCGCTTCTCGAGCCCGTTCTGTTGCCCAAGGGAACTCGCCTCATCCAACGTGGGCCGGGCGCGTTTTCCTTGCTGATCGAACCTTAAAGAGCCTTTAAAATCGCCGTGGCATCGTCAAAGCCGTCGAACTTGCGTTCTTCCAGCTTGAACTCGCGCGTGTGCACACAGCGTCGCGCGCCGCGATGCTCGGTGGGGAACCGGATGTGTAGCATCTCGTGGTACATCACGTATTCGACGGCGAGCCTTGGCACGGCGGGCGAATCGAGGATCCGGCTCAGCACGATGGTGTGATGCGAGGCGTCATAATGGCCCAGCGTCTGGCGGCTTTTGCGAATGCTCCAGCCTAGCTTGGGACGCGCCATCAAGCCGTGGAAGTACCGTTCGTTCACGGCGTCGAAGACCTCGTCCAGGTCGTAGGCGCTGCCTGCCGCCGATGCGACCTCTTTGCGGCCGCGTTCCTGCCGCACGTGCGAGATCCGCTCGCGAACGTCTTTGCGCAGCAGATAACGGCGGTAACGCGACGAAGCGTCGCGAGGCACCGGGCGACGGTACAGCTTCGAAAGCAGAATGAACGCCAGCGCTTCCAGAACCTCTTGCGGCGCGCCATGGAGGACATCGGTGATGCGGACTTCGATCTGCCCCTGCTTCAGTTGGATGAACGCATTGGCGTTCGCAAAACGGCAAAATTCGATCGCGATCGGCGGAATCGGCGAACGCGGACGCAGTTCGCAAAACACCGTTCGGAAAATTGCCCTTGGTTCACTTTCGGCGCTGACGACGGTCAACCGTTCCACCCTCGGTAGACTCTCCTCAGCCTCGAATAGCCCCCTTTGCCTCGATTCGGCTTCCGCTGGCATCCGGTTTGAATGTACCATAGACGTTTCGAACCTATTTGGCCGCAAGTGCAGGAAAAGCAAGCCCTGTCTGACGCTTGCCTGGAGGAATTTTGCCGTCCGCTAAGATTACGGCTCTAGGCTGTTATTCGCCGCCCGGATTGTTGACCAACGCCGACCTGGAAAAGATGGTCGACACGACCGATCAATGGATCGTCGAACGCACCGGCATCCGGCAGCGCCACATCGCCCCGCCCGGCATGGCTACATCCGACATGGCCGTGGAAGCGGCAAAAATCGTGCTCGCCCAGCGCGGCATCGACCCGATGTCCATCGACGCCATCGTGGTCTGTACCGTGACGCCCGATATGCTGTTTCCGGCCACTGCGTGCCTGGTGCAGGACCGCATCGGGGCCAAAGGCGCCTGGGGTTTTGACCTCATCGCCGCCTGTTCCGGATTCGTCTACGGGGTTACGGTAGGCGCCCATCTGGTGATGGCGGGAACCCACAAGCGGGTTTTGGTGATCGGCTCCGACACGATGTCGCGAATTATCGACTATCAGGATCGTTCCACCTGCATTCTGTTCGGCGACAGCGCCGGCGCGGTGCTCATCGAACCCGGCGAACCCGGCGAAGGCTACATCGGTCATCTGAACGAAGTGGACGGTTCTGGCGGCGACTATCTGAAGCAGCCCGCGGGCGGCAGCCGTATGCCGGCCTCGCGCGAAACCGTCGAACAGCGCCTGCATTACGTCAAGCAGGAAGGTC
>JAFDVT010000097.1 GCA_018268875.1 Acidobacteriota bacterium | reverse complement strand
GGATCGCGAAACGGGTTCGCCGACCGTCCGGAACACCCTTCCGCGCGGCCGCTGTATCCTGAAAAACATAAAGCTTTTCAAGGTCTTCGCGCGCGCCGGAAACTGTTGAAAGGCCTAGGGGGTTCGTGTACTTTCCGCGCGTCTTGCAGTCGTAGGACGACGCAGTTTTCTTAACCTCACGTTTCTGACCGAAGGGGGAGTTCACAAATGCTGATCTCTTTTAACCTGAACGGGAAACAGGCAAACGCGGATGTCGCTCCCGACACCCCGTTGCTCTGGGTCCTGCGCGACACGCTTGGCATGACCGGCACGAAGTTCGGTTGTGGCAAGGCGCTCTGCGGTGCGTGCACCGTGCACCTGAACGGACAGGCCGTGCGTTCCTGTCAGACCCAGATCGGCTCCGTGGCCGGTCAGAAGGTGACCACGATCGAAGGCCTCGCCGCGAATCACGCTGTGAAGAAGGCGTGGATCGCGCTGGACGTGCCGCAGTGCGGCTACTGCCAGCCCGGCCAGATGATGCAGGCCGCCGCGCTCCTCGCGAACGTCAAGTCGCCCTCCGATTCCGACATCGATGCCTGGATGTCCGGAAACATCTGCCGTTGCGGCACCTACCCGCGTATTCGCGCTGCCATCAAGTCCGCGTCTAAGGCGGAACGAAGTATGCTCGATACCATGGAAAACATCAAGATGCCCGCTCGTCGTGACTTCCTGAAGTCCTCCGCCGCGGTCAGCGGTGGCCTGACTCTCGGTTTCTACCTCCCGTCGGCCTCGAAGGCCGCCGAAGCGCAGGCCGTGACGCACTCCCCGAACGCCTGGGTGAAGATCGGCACGGACAACGCCGTGACCATCATGTGCGCCCGTTCGGAAATGGGGCAGGACGTCTACACGTCCCTCGCGATGCTGATCGCCGAGGAACTCGAAGTCGACGTGAACAAGGTCAAGATCGAGTTCGCGCCGCCCGCCGAGGCCTACATCAACGCCCTGCTCGGCGGCCAGCTGACGGGTGGTTCGACCTCCGTTCGTGACGCCTGGGAAAAGCTCCGCAAGGCCGGCGCTTCCGCCCGCATGATGCTGGTGGCTGCCGCCGCCGAGAAGTGGAACGTCAAGCCGTCCGACTGCAAGGCAGTCGGTGGCGCCGTGACGGGCCCCGGTGGCAAGCGCGCGACCTACGGTCAGCTCGCCGAAGCTGCGGCCAAGATGGAAGTCCCGAAGGACGTCCCGCTGAAGCCCACTTCCGAGTGGAAGCAGGTCGGCAACGTCAAGCAGAAGCGTCTGGACACGCCCGCCAAGGTGGCCGGCACGGCCGTCTTCGGTATCGACGTGCGCGTTCCCGACATGCTGTACGCCGCCGTCGCCATGCCCCCGATGATCGGCGGCAAGGTCGAGAGCTTCGACGACACGCGCGCCAAGAACATGCCCGGCGTCAAGGCCATCGTGCAGTTCAGCCGCGGTGTGGCCGTCGTCGCCGATTCGTACTGGCAGGCGAAGAAGGCCAAGGACCTCCTGGAAGTCACCTGGGAGGCGGGTCCGAACGCCAACAACGACATGCGCAAGGTGTGGGGCGGGCTGAAGGACGCCTCCAACCAGGCCGGTGCCGTGTTCCGCGAAGCCGGTGATGCCGACGGCGCCCTGAAGGACGCCGCCAAGGTCTACGAAGCGACGTACGAACTGCCGTTCCTGTCGCACTCGCCGATGGAGCCCATGAACACCGTGGCCCACGTGCGTGCCGACGGCGCGACGATCATCACCCCGACCCAGTTCCAGCAGCTGGTGCCGTTCGTGGTGGCCGGCGCGACGGGCCTGAAGCCCGAGCAGATCAACGTCATCACGACCTTCCTCGGCGGTGGCTTCGGCCGTCGCGTGGAAGTGGACTACACCATCGACGCCGCCGAGATCTCGAAGGCTGTCGGCGCGCCGATCAAGCTGGTGTGGAGCCGTGAAGACGACATGACGCACGACTCCTATCGTCCGGGTGGCCTCTACAAGGTCGCCATGGGCGTGGACGCTGCGGGCAAGCTGATCGCCTATCGCTACCACGGCACGAGCCCGTCGATCTCCTCGCGTCTCTTCCCGAGCATCGTGAAGGACGGCGTCGACCCGTTCGCGGTCGAAGCCATCGACAACTTCCCGTATGCGGTCGTGAACCACAAGCTCACGTACCAGATGCACGATGCGGGTATCACCCCGGGCTACTGGCGCGGCGTGTCGCACAACCAGAACTGCTACGTCGTCGAAGGCTTCATCGACGAAGTCGCGGCAGCGCTGGGCAAGGACCCGATCCAGTTCCGTATCGACAACTTCGAATACGGTCAGGAAAAGCACAAGTGGTCGGGTCTGTCCGCCGGCGTCGCCGTCGGTGGCCGCATGAAGAAGGTCCTGGAAGACGTCCGTGGCAAGTCCGGCTGGGGGTCCAAGCTGGCGGGCGACGGCAAGGGGCGTGGCGTTGCCGTGATGGAAGGCTACAACACGGTCATGGCCGCCGTTGTCGAAGTGACCGTCAGCAAGAACTACGACGTTCAGGTCGACAAGGTCACGTACTCGATCGACGCCGGTCCGCTGATCCACCCGGATCAGGCCAAGGCCCAGGTGGAGAGCTGCACGATCTACGGCATGTCGGCTGCGCTGTTCGGCGAGATCACCGTGAAGAACGGTGGTGTGGAACAGATGAACTTCGATCAGTACCGCGTCGTTCGCATGAACGAAACGCCGAAGGCCATCGACATCCACTGGATCGGTGCCGCCAAGGACCAGCCCCCGGGCGGTCTGGGCGAGCCCGCGACTGCCGTCGTGACCGCTGCGATCGGCAACGCGATCTTCGCCGCGACCGGTATTCGCGTGCGTCGCCTGCCGTTCTCTCCCGAGAACATCAAGGCGTTCGCGGATCCGCGTCACACGATGAAGCCGAGAAACGTCTAAGACGTTCCGCGGTCAGCGGCCGGGCAACCGGCCGCCGTCGGCCTCGACACTCCGCTTACGGGCGGGGCCGTTGAGGCCGATTTCTTTTTCGGGCATCCTTCGACGGGTAGTTCAACCGTCATGCACCTCGCGCAACGGGTCATTGCCCCGCCGGAATTTCGACCACAGGTAACTCATGGACAGCGTCGATCTGCAGGTTCTCAAGAGCGCGGCTGGGTGGCTCGCGGAAGGTCATCGCGTGGTGCTCGCCACCGTGACGGAAACCTGGGGCTCCTCGCCCCGTCCTCCCGGCGCGATGCTCGCTGTCCGCGGTGACGGACTCGTCGCCGGATCCGTCTCCGGCGGCTGCGTCGAGGACGATCTCATCGACAAGGTCCGGGATCGCTCCCTCGCGACCGACCGGCCCGAAGTCACCATCTACGGCATCAGCAAGGAAGACGCGCAGCGCTTCGGCCTGCCCTGCGGCGGACGCCTGCAGCTCGTGCTCGAACCGGTCCGCGACGTCGCATCCGTCGCCGGCGTCCTCGACGGCATCGC
>JAFDVT010000096.1 GCA_018268875.1 Acidobacteriota bacterium | reverse complement strand
GTCCGCGGCTACAAGTACGACGAAGTGAACGCGGTGCTCGCATCGGGTTCGGAAAGCCTGCGCGACGCCGAAGACCGCCTCATCGCGCTCAAGGCCGTGCGCCCGACCGAGAACTTCGAACCGCTCGCGGCCAGCTTCAAACGCATTCAGAACATTCTCAAGCAGGCGGACTTCAAGCCGGGCGTGGCTCTCGACGAGTCGCTGCTCGAAGACGGTCCGGAAAAAGAATTGCACGCGGCCTTTGTCAAGGTTCGCGAACAGGCAAAGGGCGTGGCTTACCAGCCGGCGCTCGAAGCGGCGGCCACTTTGCGCCCCGCGGTCGACAAGTTTTTCGACAAGGTCATGGTCAACGTGCCGGATGAAAAGGTCCGGCAGAACCGCCTGGCTTTGTTGAACGGTCTGTTAACCGGGTTCTCCACGATTGCGGATTTCTCGGAGATTGTGGTCAGTTCCTAACTCGCAACAAAACAACTAGGAGAGTTGATGAAGAAGTACGTTTACTCCTTCGGCGGCGGTACCGCCGATGGCGACGGCAAGATGAAAGAAGTGCTCGGCGGCAAAGGCGCCGGCCTTGCCGAGATGTCCAAGGCCGGTGTCCCCGTGCCTCCTGGCTTCACGATCTCGACGGAAGTCTGCACGCTGTTCTTTGAGAACAACCGTCACGTCCCCGCCGAAGTCGAAGAACAGACGCTGAAGGCTCTGGCCCGCGTCGAAAAGGAAATGGGACAGAAGCTGGGCGACCCCAAGAACCCCCTTCTGCTCAGCGTCCGTTCAGGCGCCAAGTTCTCCATGCCCGGCATGATGAACACCATCCTGAACCTGGGCATGAACGATGCGACCGCCGCCGGCCTGGCCGAAAAGACGGGCAACGCGCGGTTCGCCTACGACTGCTACCGCCGCTTCATCCAGATGTTCGGCGAAGTCGCGTTGAACATCGAGATGGAAAAGTTCGATCACATCTTCGACGCCCGCAAGGCCAAGAAGAAGATCAAGCTGGACACCGCGCTCACCGCGGAAGACCTGCAGGCCATCATCGCCGACTACAAAAAGCTCATCCAGAAGGAAACCAAGAAGCCCTTCCCGCAGGATGCGCTCGAACAGCTCCGCATGTCGCGCGACGCCGTGTTCAACAGCTGGTGGAACCCCAAGGCCGCCTACTACCGCAAGATGGAAAAGATCCCCGATGAGATCGGCACCGCGGCCAACGTACAGGCCATGGTGTTCGGCAACATGGGCGACGATTGCGCCACCGGCGTGGGCTTCACCCGCGACCCCGGCAGCGGCGAAAAGGTGTTCTACGGCGAGTTCCTGCTGAACGCCCAGGGCGAAGACGTGGTGGCCGGTATCCGTACGCCGGAACCCATCTCCGACCTCAAGAAGGTGATGCCGGAAGCTTATCAACAGTTGGTGGACATCACCACCAACCTTGAGAAGTATTACCGCGACATGCAGGACTTCGAGTTCACCATCCAGCAGAACAAGCTGTTCATGCTGCAGACCCGCAATGGCAAGCGCACCGGCCCCGCCGCCGTTCGCCTTGCGGTCGAAATGGTGGGCGAAGGCCTCATCAGCAAGGAAGAAGCCATCCAGCGCGTGGCCCCCGCCCAGCTCGATCAACTTCTGCACCCGGTGTTTGACTCGGCCTCGCTCAAGTCCATCCCGCACATCGCCACCGGTATCGACGCCTCTCCCGGCGCCGCTGTCGGACGCGCCGCGTTCAGCGCGGAAGACGCGGTTGCGATGAAGGCCAAGTCCAGCGCTCCGGTGATCCTGGTCCGCAAGGAAACCACGCCGGACGACATCCACGGCATGGACGTCGCCAAGGGCATTCTCACCGCCATCGGCGGCAAGAGCTCGCACGCGGCCGTTGTGGCCCGCGGCATGGGCCGTCCCTGCATCGTCGGCGCCGGTACGATCAAGATCGACGAGCACGGCAAGAAGTTCACCGTAGCCGCCGGCGGCAAGACCTACACGGTCAAAGAAGGCGACTACATCTCGATCAACGGCACCGACGGTAAGATCTACCTCGGCGAAGCCAAGACCACCGATCCCGATCCGAACTCCGGCCACTTCGCCAAGCTCATGCAGTGGGCTGACGAATTCCGCGGCAAGTTCGGCGTTCGCGCCAACGCGGACATCCCGCGTGACGCGAAGGTGGCCCGCAAGTTTGGCGCCGAAGGCATCGGCCTCTGCCGCACCGAACACATGTTCTTTGCGGAAGACCGTATCCCGCACGTCCAGGCCATGATCCTCGCGACCTCGGAGAAGGACCGCCGCAAGGCGCTCGCCAAGCTCCTGCCGATGCAGCGCAAGGATTTCGCCGGTCTGTTCGAAGCGATGGAAGGCTTCCCGGTCGTCATTCGTACCCTCGATCCGCCTCTGCATGAATTCCTGCCCAAGCGCGAAAACCTGATGGTGGACGTGGCCAAGCTGCCCTACGTCGACATCAAGGAAAAGAAGCGCATGGCCGCGGAGTACGGCATGGAGGTGAAGAACCTCAAGACCGAACTCCCCGCCCTGCTCCATCGCGTCGAAGAACTGCATGAATTCAACCCGATGCTCGGCCATCGTGGCTGCCGTCTCGGCATCACGTACCCCGAGATCACGGAAATGCAGGCCCGCGCGATCTTCGAAGCGGCCGTACAGGTTGCCAAGAAGGGCAAGAAGATCATTCCGGAAGTCATGATCCCGCTGATCGGTTCGGTGAAGGAACTCGAACACCAGCGCAAGATCGTGGTGGACGTGGCGACGGAAGTTCTCGAAAAGGCCGGCATGAAGAACCTGAAGTACTATGTCGGCACGATGATCGAGATCCCGCGCGCCGCGATGACGGCGGATCTTGTGGCCAAGGAAGCCGAGTTCTTCAGCTTCGGCACGAACGACCTGACGCAGACCACCATGGGTCTGTCCCGCGATGACTATACGAAGTTCTCCAAGCACTACGAGGACATCAAAGTATTCAGCGCGGATCCGTTCGCTGTGCTCGATCAGGAAGGCGTTGGCCGTGTGATCAAGGAAGCCGTCAAGCTGGGCCGGGCCACTCGTCCGGACCTCGAAATCGGCATCTGCGGCGAACACGGTGGCGAGCCGAGTTCGGTGGAGTTCTGCTACCGCATCGGCATGAACTACGTGTCCTGCTCTCCGTACCGCGTACCGATCGCACGCCTCGCGGCGGCGCAGGCGGCGCTGGCCGAAAAGGGCGGCAAGTCCGAAGCCAACCGCACGGCGTAAGCAACACCTTACGAACAACCAAAATGGCGCGACTGCTCAATGAGCGGCGCGCCATTTTTGCTATCTCGGAAACGACTCCCTCCGCAAAGCCTCTACCTTCTAGGGTTATGCTTTCTTCATATTTTTCGGACTCGAGACTTTTGGCATTCGCCATCCCCGTAGGACTGTTTTTCGCCGTCTTCCTTGTGGGATGGATGCTGCGAAGCCTACTGTTTCGTGGCCTCGAACGATGGGCCGAACGCAGCACCACGACCATCGACGACCTGCTGATTCAGTCCATCCGAAAACCGTTCGTCCTCTGGATCCTCATCCTCGCGCTGCTGGTCGCCACTCGATCTTCGGCGATGCCGCCGCGCGTCAGCGACCTCATCAGCCGCGTCCTGATGGTGCTGTGGATCATCTCGCTCACGCTGGTCGCGTCGAAACTCGCGGGATCGCTGGTGGCCTTCTGGGGCAGATCGGGCGCGCCTGGCACGACGCAACACGTCACAACGTTGAGCCAAAGCATCGCGAGCCTGATCATCGGGGCCATCGGCGTCCTGATCGTGCTCGACTCGTTGCATATCTCCATCACGCCGATCCTCACGGCGTTGGGCGTTGGCGGCCTCGCCGTCGCGCTCGCCTTGCAGGACACGTTGTCGAACCTGTTTGCCGGCTTTTACGTTACGCTTGGCGGGCAGCTTCGCGTCGGCGACTACGTCAAGCTGGATGGCGGCCAGGAAGGCTTTGTCACCGACATCAACTGGCGCAGCACGACGATTCGCGCGATTGCCAACAACCTGATCGTGGTACCCAATGCCAAGCTGGCGCAGGCGATCGTCACCAACTTCCATCTACCCGAACGCCGGACTTCGGCGCCCGTGCAAGTCGGCGTGAGTTACGACAACGATCCCGACGACATCGAGCGTATTCTGCTCGAAGAGGCGCAGGCCGCCATCGCCGACGGAAACGTCAAAGGCCTGGTGGCCGACCCTCCGCCCTTTGTGCGGTTCAATCCGGGTTTCGGGGCCTCGTCCATCGACTTTACGCTCGTTTGCCAGGTAGCGGAATTCACCGACCAGTTTCTGGTGCAACATGAAATGCGAAAGCGCATCTTCAAGCGCTTTCGCCGGGATGGGATTGAGATTCCCTACCCGATTCAAACCGTGTTGTTGAAGAATCTAACTACGGAACAAAATACCCGTTGACGTCCAGCAGCAGATGCGTGGCTCCGGACACGAACGCCTGCAGCGTCCCCCATCCTGCGCGCACGGGAACAATCGCCGCATTCGACGTAAACGCCCCATCGAGCGCGTTCAACGTGGACACAAGCGGCTGCGCGACCTCCGACGGCCACAGCGTCATGTAACCCATGGGACCGTTGCTCGGCAGCACGGTCGCGTTGAGTGACACGACAGAGGCCAACGCCGATACCGGACATCCGGCGAACAGCGTGTCCACCGTCGTGCTGGAACCTGCGGGCAATGGTTGGGGGCGGCTCAGCCTCGTATCCAGGATTCGGCAGCCATTGGTCGGCACATACCGCAACGCTCCAGGCTGCCCCGGAGGCGCGAAATAACCCGTGACGTCAAGAATCAGGTGCGTGTCGCCGGATACGAACGCATCCACCGACCCATCGGCTCCCGCCGGGACGATCGCTCCATTGGCGACGATGGTCCCCGTTACAGCGTTCAAGGTCGAGACCAGCGGCAACGCCTGGCCGGTTGGATACAGCGTCAGATAGCCGAGCGAGGCCGGAGGCACGACAGTCGCGTTCAGCGCGTAGGCGAGCGCCGTGGCGGGTATGCCGCAGGCCGATTGGCGAACCGGGAAGGTACGCGAACGGCCGGCTTGCAAGGCGGGTCCACCGAGAGCGCCGTTGGCCAAGCGGGTGTCCGAAATGCGGCACGGCGTCACCGGATAGAACGCCAAATCGGTGGGCGACTCCGTGAAGTAGCCGCTGACATCCACGATGACATCGGTATCGTTGTTGGCGAAGATTCGCACCACCGGATCGCCCGAATTGCCGACCGAAACAATGGCGGCGTTGGCTTTGATGCGGCCGTCGAGCGCGTTCAACGTTGAGATCACCGGCACGGCCGTACCTTCGCCCCACACCGTCATGTAACCCAGCGTCCCGCGAGGCACAGCGGTGATGTTGAGCGCGACCGCGCGCGCACTGCCGGCCAGGCCGCAACGGCCGTTCAGCGGAAACACCCGCGTCGAACCTGCGCTGATATACGGACCGCCGTACGTTCCAGCCGGATCGCGTGTGTCGGCGACGCGGCACGGCGCCAGCGGAACAAAGCCCGTGCGGAAGCGGTTGGCGGCGGAAGACGGATCCTGATAGATCGCGTGGCGGATGGCGTCCACTGAGACCTCGGCACGTCGAATGGAACCGGTGTTGTTGGCGGCAAGCCCGTAGCGAACCGTGTACGAACCGGAACCGGTGGCGGGACCTTGCGGCGTCACCCAGGCATCGCGTGTGAGCACCGACCAGCGGCAAGCCGAAGCCGTCGAGATCGTGAACGAACCTTCCGCCTCGGTGGCATAAGAACGCTGCAGAGGCGATACCGAATAGCCGCACGATGTTCCTTCCTGCACGATGCGCAGCGACGCGTCGCCCACTTGTATGTTGCCGGAGCGCGGTCCCGCGGAGCCATTGGCTGTAACCGCAACCAACACGCTTCCCACGCCGGCGGTGACGGTCAACCACGGTTGATCGGACGTCGCTTGCCAGGCCGAGGACGCGGTGACGCGCACGGTCAACGAACTTGCCGCGGCCGCGAAGACGTACTGCGGCGAGGGCGATAGGGTCACGGCCGCGCCCGGGTTGTTGTAGCCGCGAACGCCAGTGACCACGCGGATCTGCGGAAGCATTGCCTCGCGGAAGTAGACGTCGCCGGTAACGCGATCGACGGCAAGGTCGCCGATGGCGATCTG
>JAFDVT010000095.1 GCA_018268875.1 Acidobacteriota bacterium | reverse complement strand
CGGCCCCAATCGAGGTTCGACGGCCGGGTCGCGAGGCTTTCCGGCGCTTTCCGCAGATGGTACGTATTGCCGTGCCACCACGTGCGCACCAGGCTGATCTTGCCAAGCTTGCCGGTGTCGATGTATTCTTTCTTCGCGCGAATGTAATGGACGCCCGAACGCTGCTGCATGCCCACCTGGCAGACGCGATCGTTCATACGCGCCACCTTGACGATCTCCGGACCTTCCTCGATCTTCAGCGTCAGCGGCTTTTCGACGTACACGTCCTTGCCCGCGCGCATCGCATCGCACGCGGTCGTGAAATGCCAGTGGTCCGGCGTCGCGATCAATACCGCGTCCAGCTCTTTCACTTCCAGAAGCTTGCGGTGATCCGCGAAGTTCCGCGCATTGGTGGCCTTTTGACGCGCCTTGTCGATGTTTTCGCTGTAAATGTCGCACACCGCGCCGACGTTCACCTGGTTCGTCAACAGGAACTGGTTCATCACATGGCGGCCGCGTTCGCCGGATCCGATCAGGCCAAGCTGAACCGTGTCGTTGGCGCCCATCACGCGGGAATAAGACGCCGCTGTCATGGCGGTGGCTGCGCTGGTGACGCGCTTGAGAAGGTCCCTTCGTAACATCAGGGGAAGTATATCAGTCCGGGCTTTCGACAAACACCGGGTCGCCCACGGAGATGCGGCCAGGCAGCACCGCCACGCCATACATCCCGAAGTACGCGCTCCGCTCTTTAGCGATCGCGCGAAGCACGGCCGGGTTCGAACGCTCAGGCTCTTCGGGGTCGATGTTCACCATCATGCAGCGCTGGTCCCGCGCATTCAGCCGCAGCCGCATGGGGCCGATCCGCAGCGTCCTGCCCTCCCACGCGTCTTCCGGAAAACCGCCGCTCTCCGAACTGTCGATCACAATGCTCGGCCGGAACCGCAAGGCAGTCAGTGAAGGTTCGGTGCCGCCCACCAGTGACGCGAGCCCGTCGACACTCTGGACACTCAGCAACGACAACGGGAACGTGTCGAAAATCCCGCTGTACTGCTTCATCACGCGAACGCCGTCGCCCAGTTCCCGCGCCAGTTCCGGATCGGTGACGTCGAACTCTCGTCCATTCGGCGACCGCACCACTACCCGCGAGCCTTCGACGTCCGCCGGATTGGCGAACGACGGCTGGTACTTCCACATGTCGGCCTTTTCGCGAATCGTCATCCAGGGGAACCCGTTGCCTTCGGACCCCGCCCGCAGGAAGCCCCAGCGGCGATCGCCGGCCAGGCCATGCCAGGATACGTCCACCGAATCGAGCGACTCGGCGGCCATGGATTTGACGGGATAGCGGTACAGCGCGCGAACGGTTCCAGCAGGCGTTGACATGCTTTCCATTACAGCAGCACGTCACACACCTGAACATCGGGCTGTACGTCGGTAAAGTTCGGGATGTCGGCCAGGATCTGCGCCCCGCCGTTCGACACGGCTTTCGAAAGGGCTTCCGGCGACTCGAAGGTCAGCACCGTGGCCACCGTATACGACGGTTGCGTCCCCGGCAGAAGACCCGAAACGCCGCGGCTGATCGACACGCTCACCAGCCCGAGCGGCTTCCACAGCTGTTCGAGCAGCGGCGTATGTTTGGTCAGGTAGTAGTCGAAGTCAAAGCGGGTGGCGGTAGAAGGATAAAGAACCAGCGCGCGGATCATGACCCTACTGTACTATCGGGACGGGCGATGACGGTCTTGCGCGCTTCCCAATCGCGCATCAGCTTCCAAACCAATAGCGTCTCATCGGGCTTTGCCCCGACGCTCGAAACAAGCCACTGCAAATTTCCCTGGGTCGGAGGGATGTAAAAATTGTGGAGTTCAAAATGGCGGTTTTCCATTTTGGCTACCGCTTTTTCAATCGCCGCTTCCCGCGACGTTTTCGCCGCAGGCTGCTGCTGCTGTTGCGGTGGCGGCGCCGGGCGGTGGTTTTCCGCTCCGGGCAACCCTGCGAATCCGGACAATAAAAGAAAAATTGCAATCGTTTTGATGAACATCTGCGACATGCTCTTCTGTACCTTCATGCGCTAGCGCCGCAAAAACTGGTTCACCGGCGATGCCCGCGCTATTTTGGTTCAGGAAACACCCCCACCACCGACTGATGCCATTCGCTGAAACGATCCTCGCCAATTGGAAGTGGGTCCTCTCCTGGACCAAACGCAAGTGGGCGTTTTCGGATTATCCGGTACGCGTGCGCGAGGTCGAATCCTCAGACCATGACCGTTACCAGGCGCAGATCGTCAACTGGTGGGTGATGAACGCCCTGGGCCCGACTCCCGCCGCCGCGCGAGCCGCGCTCGCCGAAACATTTGAACTCGTGATAGAGGACCGGCGCCGCGAGGGGAAGGCCATACCGCGACCCGGCGTCGAGGCCCCCATCGAATTCGCCCCCTCCGATCGTGCCAACGCAAACCCGGAACTCCTCGATGACTTTATCCTGAAGATCCTCGGCGTGAGTTGGGCCTTCGTCTCCGATGGGTCCAGCCTTTCGGACCTCCACGATGAACCCGACGACAGCGCGTACCACGAAAGGATTCTCGAAACCTACGGCGTGGACGTTTCCGACATCCAATCGGGGAATTTGGCGGAGATCCTGGAACGCATTGCCGAACACCAAAGAAAAACGGCCAAGTCCGAGTGAACTTGGCCGTTGATGGAATTGCCTCGCAGCGACTACGCCGCCGCGGTTTCAAGCGTCAGCGAATGCTGCAGAGCCGGGATCGCCGCCTCCAGAACTTCCTCGATCCGTTCGGCGAAGACAAACGTCATCTCCTTGCGAACGTTCTCGGGAATCTCGCGTACGTCCTTGCGGTTCGCCGCCGGCAGGATCACCCGGGTCAGCCCCGCGCGCCTCGCCGCCAGCACCTTCTCCTTCACGCCGCCGATCGGTAGCACCAGGCCCGTCAGCGTAACTTCACCGGTCATCGCGGTGTCGTTCCGCATCGGCAACCCGGTGTGCAGCGAGGTCATCGCCACCACCATCGTTACGCCCGCCGAAGGACCGTCCTTCGGGATCGCTCCCGCCGGCACGTGCACGTGTACGCCGTCTTCCTTAAAGGCTTCCGGCGCAATGCCCAAGGCTCCGGCGCGCGACCAGACAAAGCTTCTGGCCGTTTGCGCGGACTCCTTCATGACGTCGCCCAACTGCCCGGTCAACGTCAGGCCCTTGCCCGCCGGCAGACGCGTGGCTTCGATGTACAGCACATCGCCGCCCGCCTCCGTCCACGCCAGCCCCGCCGCGACGCCAGCCGGCATCCTGCGGCGCATCGTCTCCTGCTGGAACGGCTCCGGTCCCAACAGTTCCGACACCATCTCCGGCGTAACTTCGGCCACTTCGGTACGCCCTTCGGCGAACAGCAGCGCTACCTTGCGCAGTAACCGTCCCACCGCCTGTTCCAGACGGCGCAACCCGGCCTCACGCGTGTAACCCTTGATCACCGCCGACAGCGCCTCATCGGACAGCTTCACCTGCTCGGCCGTAAGACCGACATCAGCCATCTTCTTCGGCACAATGTACCGTTTCGCGATGTCCAGCTTCTCCTCTTCGGCGTAGCCGGACAGCCGCAGGATCTCCATACGGTCGAGCAGCGGACGCGGGATTGTGTCCAGCGTATTCGCCGTCGTGATGAACAACGCCTGCGACAGATCGAACGGCAGATCCAGGTAGTTATCCCGGAACGTCTTGTTCTGCTCGGGATCCAACACCTCGAGCAGAGCCGCCGCCGGGTCGCCACGGAAGTCGCGCCCCAGCTTGTCGATCTCATCGAGCAACAGCACAGGGTTCTTCGAACCTGCGCGCCGCATCGCCGTAACCAGACGTCCCGGCATCGCGCCGATGTAGGTCCGCCTGTGTCCGCGAAGCTCGCTTTCGTCGTGCATGCCGCCCAGGCTCATGCGTTCGAACTTGCGTCCCAACGCCCTTGCAATGGACTGGCCCAGCGACGTTTTGCCCACGCCGGGAGGCCCGACAAAGCACAGAATCGGAGCTTTCGCCGAAGGATTCATCTTCAGAACAGCAAGCTGTTCCAGGATGCGTTCCTTCACTTCCTTCAACCCGAAGTGATCTTCGTCGAGGATCGTCCGCGCATTGGAAATGCTCAGGTTGTCCTCGGTCGTCGTCTTCCAGGGCAGTTCCAACACGTACTCGAGGTACGTGCGGATTACCTGGTATTCGGGCTGCGCCGACGGCAGGCGTTCCAGGCGCGACAACTCGCGCTTGGCCTCTTTGGCGACCTCTTCCGGCAAGTCGGCTTTTTCAAGCTTTTCGCGAAGTTGCTGGATTTCATCCTGATCGCTGCCTTTCTCGCCCAGTTCCTGCTGGATGGCGCGCATCTGCTGACGCAGCATGTACTCGCGCTGGTCCTTGTTGATCTCCGACCGCGCCTCGGTATTGATCCGGGCGCGAATCTCGAGCACCTGTACCTCGTGCGACAGATACTTGTGCATCAGCCGCAGCGCATCCACCGTGGTCTCGCTTTCGAGCAGTGCCTGTTCCTTCGCCACGTCGATGCTGAACATCGACGCCAGCAGATAGGCCAGCCGTACCGGCTCTTCCGAACTGCCGCCCTGCAACATCTGGCTGACCTCGGCCGGGGTCTGCGCCGACTGCGCCAGCGCAATGGCCTTCATCGCCAGTTCGAACAGCGCGCCCTGCAGCGCTTCCACTTCCGTACCGCGATCCTGCGGGGCAGGCAGCGGCCGGACCTTGGCGCGCAACAGTCCCTCTTCCCGAGACACGCGAGTGATCACGACACGTTCGGTGCCCATCACCAGCAGCTCGATCAGCTCGGAATTCGGACGCGAGATCTTGCGGATGGTCGCCTTCGTACCGATGGTGTACAGATCGTCCTGCCCCGGTTCATCCGTTTCGGGACTCCGCTGCGCCACCACCAGGATCTCTTTCTCTTCCGTTTTGAGTGCCGCCTCCACCGCTTTGATGGATGCGTCCCGGCCCACGGAAAGGGGCATCAGCAGGCCGGGGAACAACACCGCGCTCTTCAGCGGCAGGATCGGCAGAATCTGGACCTTATCGGTTCCCATTGTTTGCTTCTTGCACCTATTCCTTTCGAAGATTCACTAACTACTCGTTGGATGCTGCCGCCGGCGTTTAGGTTGTTTCGAACCGCAACGCCCCGCTCTTGCCATCCGTGTCTATATAGATGCGCTGACCGTCTCGAACGTCGCCGGAAAGAATCTTCCGGGCCAGAGGAGTTTCGATCTCCTTCTGAATCGCCCGCTTCAAAGGCCGCGCGCCGTAGGTCGGATCGTAGCCGACGCGCACCAGTTGCTGGCGAGCCGCTTCGGAAAGCTCGAGTTCGATACGCCGCTCGGCCAGCCGCGCGCGAAGTCCGCCCAACTGTACCTCGACAATTTGCGCCAGGTTCGCTTCCGTCAATGCGTGGAACACGATCAGTTCATCCACACGGTTCAGGAACTCCGGCCGGAAGTGGCGCCGCAATTCATCGAGCACCTGCTCCCGCATCTTGTCGTACGGACCACCTTCAAGAATCCGATGCGACCCGACGTTCGACGTCATGATCACGATCGTGTTCTTAAAGTCGACAGTCCGCCCTTGCCCATCGGTGAGACGGCCGTCGTCGAGCACCTGCAGCAGTACGTTGAACACGTCCATGTGCGCCTTCTCGATTTCGTCGAAAAGAATCACGGAGTAGGGACGCCGCCGCACGGCTTCGGTCAACTGCCCGCCTTCGTCGAACCCGACATAGCCGGGAGGCGCGCCAATCAACCGGGCCACCGTGTGCTTTTCCTGGTACTCGCTCATGTCGATGCGAATCATGTTGTGCTCGTCATCGAACAGGAACTCCGCCAGCGCCCGCGCGAGCTCGGTTTTACCCACGCCCGTCGGACCCAGGAAGATAAACGAACCGATGGGACGCCGCGGATCCTTTAAGCCGCTGCGGGCGCGGATCACCGCTTCGGACACCGCCGTCACGGCTTCGTCCTGCCCGATTACGCGCTTGTGCAGCTCCGCATCGAGGCCCAGCAGCTTCTGCATCTCGCCTTCGAGGAGCTTGGTCACCGGAACCCCGGTCCACCGGCTCACCACTTCGGCGATCGCCTGCTCGTCCACCTCGTCCTTCATCAGCTTCGGCCGCTGCGATTCCGCCGACAGCTTCGCCAGTTCTTTTTCGAGTTCCGGCAGCTTGCCGTACATCAGTCGCGACGCCGTTTCGATTTCCGCCTTGCGCTGCGCCTGTTCGATCTCCAGACGCGTCTGTTCGATCGCGGACTTCACCGCCCGCAGCTTTTCGACGCCGGCTTTTTCGGCCTGCCACTGCGCCTGCAACGCCTGCGAATCCGTCTTCAACTCGGCCAGCTCTTTTTCGAGCTTCTGCAACCGGTCCTTCGACGCTTGATCGGACTCTTTCTTCAGAGCCTCGCGTTCGATTTCCAACTGCATCGTGCGGCGCAGGATTTCGTCCAGCTCCGCCGGCATCGAATCGATTTCGGTACGCAGCTTCGCCGCCGCCTCGTCCATCAGGTCGATGGCTTTGTCGGGCAGGAAGCGATCCGTGATGTAACGGTTCGACATCACCGCCGAGGCGACAATCGCGGAATCCTTGATGCGGACGCCGTGGTGTTCTTCATACCGCTCGCGCAGTCCGCGCAGGATCGAAATCGTGTCTTCCACCGTCGGCTGATCCACCAGCACGGTCTGGAAGCGCCGTTCGAGCGCCGCGTCCTTTTCAATATGCTTGCGGTACTCATCGAGCGTGGTCGCGCCGATGCAATGCAGTTCGCCGCGAGCCAGCATTGGCTTCAGCAAATTGCCGGCGTCCATCGCGCCCTCGGCCTTGCCCGCGCCGACGACGGTATGCAATTCGTCGATGAACAGAATGATCTCGCCGTTCGAGCTTTGGACTTCTTTCAGAACGGCCTTTAACCGTTCCTCGAACTCGCCGCGGAACTTCGCACCGGCGATCAGCGCGCCCATGTCGAGCGACACCACTTTCTTGTCCTTCAGCCCCTCGGGTACGTCACCGCGCACGATGCGCAGCGCCAGACCTTCCACAATGGCGGTCTTACCAACGCCGGGTTCGCCGATCAGCACCGGATTGTTCTTCGTGCGGCGCGACAGCACCTGAATAACGCGACGAATCTCCTCATCGCGCCCGATCACCGGGTCTAATTTTCCCTGGCTCGCGTACTTGGTCAGATCCCGCCCGTACTTTTCGAGCGACTCATAGGTCGCCTCGGGGTTCTGGGTCGTAACGCGCTGGTTCCCGCGAACTTCCTGCAGGGCCTTCGCCAGCTTGGACTCGGTCAACCCGAGTTCCCGCAAAATCTTGTGGTCGTGAACGGCCGCCAACAGAACATGCTCGACCGAGACGTAGTCATCCTTGAGCCTCGTCGCCTCAGCTTGCGCCTTCACCAGCAACTGCTGGAGCTTCTGCGTGACGTAGATCTGGTCCATGCCGGGACCGGAGCCGGTCACCTTCGGCATGCGCTCCAGGTCCTGCGTCAGGCGGCGGTGGACCGCTTCCAAATTGATGTCTGCTTTCAATAAGATAGACGGTACAAGTCCGCCTTCCTGCTCGAGCAGCGCGAGCAGTAGATGGTCAACGTCGACCTGCTGATGAGAATAACCGACCGCAATCGACTGTGCGGTGCGAACAGCTTCCTGTAGTTTCTCGGTAAAGCGGTTGAAGTCCATGATGGGGATATGCCTCGTTTAGTTTATAAAGTTACTATACCATAATATGAGTGCGTGTCAATCATATTTTTGCCTGCACGCTTTCTTTCTACTTTTACGCCATCTCTTCTGTGATCTACCTCCTCGCTCTACTGGCAGGCCTCCTCGCCGGCGCCGCCTTCGGTTTTGGGACCGGCTTCGGCGCCGCGGAACTTTTTACCAAAATCGGCGGCTCCCGCGAGGGCGCCAACGCCATGGGCGGCTTCTTCTTTATTGGTCCTTTCGGATTGGTCGCCGGCTTTCTTGCCGGCTTCGGGGCCGTCGTTCGGTATGGTGGCGGCAGCACGGCAATCGCCAAATGGTCCTTGTTAGGCGGAGGCGTTGTGGCCGCCCTCGGCGCGATCCTGGTCCTCTTTTTGATCGCCAGCCAGTCCCCGGGGCGGTTCTCCGGCGGAGGCGCCGCGTTCGTCCTCGAATACGAGCTGGAGCTCCCGCCGGAGATTGACCCGGCGCAGGTCAAATACGGCTACCACGGGGAGGGTCCGGAACGCGTTCCCTCCTGGACGTTCCCGAGCGTCACCCGCCGCGACAATGGCTCCCATGTGGTGGCCAGCAGTATGGAAATGTCCGATTCGCCGTCCAGCCGGACGATCCTCCTCTCGCTCGACGGTACGAAGGTGCTGCGGTTCGGGATCCCCGTGGCCGGCTACGTGACCAGCGCCGCGGATTGGACGGAATGGAAGGAAGGTGACGGTGGCATCCGCTACCGCTGGCAGTTGCGAGGGTCGAATTGAGAAACGGCGGCGGG
>JAFDVT010000094.1 GCA_018268875.1 Acidobacteriota bacterium | reverse complement strand
GTTCATGTCACCGCGCTGGAAGTAATAAAAGTCTTTGTCCGCCACCAGAGGCGCCGAGCCCGGAGGCAGCGACTCCACCTGGTTCAGCTTCAGCGCGTCTTCCTGCGCCAGGAACTCCGGGTTTCCGCCCAACAGGATGTCCGTACCGCGGCCGGCCATGTTGGTCGACACAGTGACGACGCCCTTGCGTCCCGCCTGCGCCACCAGAAACGCTTCGCGTTCGTGATTCTTCGCGTTCAGCACCTCGTGCCGCACGCCCATGCGCTTCAGGATGCCCGACAACCGTTCGGACTTTTCCACCGAAACCGTACCCACCAGCACCGGTTGCCCGGTCTCGTGGCGTTCCTTGATTTCCTTGGCCGCGTTCCGGAACTTTTCCTCTTCGGTCCGGTACACGATGTCCTGGTATTCTTTGCGCTGCAACGGCCGGTTGGTCGGAATCAGCGTCACGTCCAGCTTGTAGATCTTGCCGAATTCCGCTGCTTCCGTATCGGCCGTACCGGTCATGCCGGCCAGCTTTTTGTACATGCGGAAGTAGTTCTGGAAGGTGATGGTCGCAAGCGTCTGATTTTCACGCTGAATCTTGACGCCTTCCTTCGCTTCCACGGACTGGTGCAAACCGTCGGACCAGCGCCTACCGGGCATCAGGCGTCCCGTGAACTCGTCGACGATCACCACTTCGCCGTCCTGCACGACGTAATCGCGGTCGCGCTTGAACATCACATGCGCCTTCAGCGCCTGCTGCACATGGTGGTTGAGTTCGATGTTGGCCGGATCGTACAGGTTCCCGGAACCCAAAAGCCGTTCGACCTTCAGCACGCCTTCTTCGGTCAGCGCGACGGTCTTGTGCTTCTCGTCCATCGTGTAATCGCCGGTGGTGTACTTCTCGCCCGGGTCTTTACCTTCGATGACTTCGCCGCGGATCAGCTTGGGAATGATGCCGTTCACGCGGTAGTACTTGTCGGTGGACTCTTCGCTGGGACCGGAAATAATCAACGGCGTACGAGCTTCGTCGATCAGGATCGAGTCCACTTCGTCGACGATGGCGAAATTGTGTTCCCGCTGCACGCAATCGCGCAGCCGGAATTTCATATTGTCGCGAAGGTAATCGAACCCGAACTCGTTGTTGGTGCCGTAGGTGATATCCGAGTTATAGGCGGCTTGCCGTTCCTCGTCGTCCAGGTCGTGGACGATGACGCCGACGGAAAGGCCTAGAAATTTGTACAAACGGCCCATCCACTCGGAGTCGCGGCGGGCCAGGTAGTCGTTTACGGTAACGACGTGGACGCCTTTGCCTTCGAGCGCGTTCAGATAACAAGGAAGGGTGGCGACCAGGGTTTTGCCTTCGCCGGTTTTCATTTCCGCGATTTTTCCGCGGTGTAAGGTGATGCCGCCAATCAACTGAACGTCGTAGTGGCGCATGCCGAGCACACGCCGGCCGGCCTCGCGGCAAACCGCAAAAGCTTCGGCCAGGATGTCGTCCAGCGTCGCGCCGTTTGCAAGGCGCTCTTTAAATTCAGGCGTTTTGGCCGCTAGTTCTTCGTCGGAAAGCTGCTGCAGTTGCGATTCGAGGCTGTTGATCTCGGCGATGAGCGAACGCATCGCCTTGATTTCGCGCTCGTGCTTCGTGCCGAATACTTTGGCAAGTAGAGCGTCGATCATACTGTTTCAGATACCAGTGTACCGCCTCTGGTTTCCTTGGCTGGCTGCACATCGGCCAGTGGCGTCTGGAAACCGGCGAATACGGCAGAATGGTAGACGGGTATGAAATACACAGTGGTCCTGGAGCGTGAGCCGGACGGCGGATTTGTAGTGACGGTACCGGTGCTACCCGGCTGCGTTTCGCAAGGCGACACGCGCGACGAGGCGCTGGCCAACATTCGCGACGCCATCGATCTCTATATCGAAGATTGCCGCGCCGCCGGCGACCCGGTTCCGGTCGAAGACTCGGTCGAGTATGTCGAGTTGATCACGCCGGCCGCATGAGGCTGCCAAGCGACTTGTCCGGCCGCGAACTCTGGCGCGCGCTCGAACGCGCTGGTTTCGTTTTCCAACGGCAGAGCGGCAGCCACATTATTCTGAAGCGGGGCGATCCCCCGTGCAGAGTCGTGGTCCCGGACCACAAAGTCCTTCGTCAAGGTACGCTGCGGCAGATCCTGCACGACGCTGGGCTCAGCGTCAGCGAACTATTGGACCTTCTCCGATAGACCAGTTGACGCTTCAAATCCGGGACAGTCTGATGCGGCTCTTCTGCCTCCGGCCGCCTCAGCCCAGAAATTCCTGATACATCCCCGGCTCAAACCCGATCAGCAGCTTTCCGCCTACGCGCAACGCCGGAGCCCGCAGATTCCCGCTAGGTCCGATCACCAGCGCCGCGATCTCCTCGTCGGTCACACCGGCCGCTTTGGGGTCCAGACGCTTCACCGCTTTGCCCTTCGCCGCGATGATCTCGGTCGACTGCCGCGCCAGCGCGATCGCCGCCTCGCGACCGATCACCTGCCGCTTCGCATCCACCTTCTCGCCCACCGCTACCTCGTTTGACGCAAGAAACTCCTGCGTTCTGCCGCAGGACGTTCAACCCTG
>JAFDVT010000093.1 GCA_018268875.1 Acidobacteriota bacterium | reverse complement strand
TTCCGTCCGGCGACCACGACGCCGCGCCGTGCGAATAGAAGTCGCGCGTCAACTGGACCGCCTCCCCCGTTTCCGCATCCACGCGGAACAGATGCGCAATCGTCATCTGCGGCGCCAAGCCCTGCTCGGCCAGAAAATTCACGCGGTTGATCGTTGTCGGATTGTCTTTCGCGGCATTCTTTTCGAGCCACGCGCGAACCGCCGCGCGATCTCCATCCGGATTCGCGTTGGCGAATTTCTTGTCAAAGTCGTACCAGTCGCGCCCCGGCCGATCCATCGAATAATGCGGCTTGCCGTCCAGCTTTGACGCCGGAATTGACGACGTCGCCAGCAGAGCTTTCCCGTCGCGACGCCATTGCATCGCCGATACGCCGTACTCGATTTTCGACAGCGGTACAGCCTCGCCCGGCGCGCCGATCGGCATCAGCCAGATCTGCGACTTCGCCGGCGACGAACCGTCGTCCACCCGCAGGAACGCCATCGCTTTGCCATCGGGCCGGATCGCGACGCCGGTGTCGTTGCGCTTGCCATGCGTCAACTGCACAGGCTTCGCCGCCGGGTCGTTCAGGTTGATGTAGTAAAGATGCGTGTTGTACCCGGCCGGCGGATCCGCCGTGGGCGCCGCGCCCGCCTCACCTGCAACGGACTGTACACCGTAAATCGCGTAACTGCCATCCGGCGCAAGATCCACTGAAGTCACACGACGGATCTTTAACAGATCCGTCATCGTAACCGGCGTCTTCGCCGCCAATAGCAACGTCGTGAAGAGAGAAACCGGCAGCAGTGCACGCAGAAAAAGCCGCATACACGCGATGTTACCGGATCTCAATCAAATACGGCGAAACGCTCAGCATTCCGCCCCGCAGGTACGTGCGAACCCAAGTCCGCTCGGCCGCCGACGGAAATACTGACTTCAGCGCCCGGTCGAACACCGCCTTTTCCATCGCCGGAGCCGTCGTGTCCTCGCCGCTGTTTCGCTGCAGCCACTGTTCGACAAAGCTCTTGCGTTGCGGATAGGGCACGATGCCCACCTTTTCGTTCGCGTCGATCTTGGCCTTCGCCTTGATCATTTCCACCGCGCGATCGAGACCGCCCAACTCGTCCACAAGCGCTTGTTGCTTCGCCTGCGAACCCGTCCAGGCGCGACCTTCAGCCTTCAATGCGATGTCTTCCTTTTTCTGCTTGCGGCCTTCCGCCACCGATTGCAGGAACCCGTCGTAGGTCGCCAGGATGCTTTCCCGCAGCTTCTTTCGCCCGGCTTCGTCCAGCGGCATGTATTCCGAATCGATCGCGGCAAAACGGCCGCGCGTCAGAATCTCTTTGTTCACGCCGATCTTGTCGTACAAGCCCCGTAGATTGCCTTTGCCGAACACTACGCCGATCGAACCGGTAATCGTGTTCGGATACGACAGCACCGGGTCGCCGGTCATCGAAATCATGTACCCGCCGCTTGCCGCATAGTCCGCCATCGAAATGATCATCGGCTTCTTTTTCGACAGCAACCGCGCCTGGTGCAGCATCAGATCGGACGCCAGCGCGTCGCCACCCGGCGAATTCACCCGGAAAATTACGCCGCTGATGGACTCGTCCTTTTCGATGTCCTTCATCAGCTTGATCATCGCCGGGGCCGTCACATCGTCGGACGGGTCCAGGTTCATCGCGCCGCTGATGCCGCCATCGGCCACCAGGAACGCGATCCGCTTTTTCGGTGTCGCCGCGCCGGGCAGCTTGGACTTGCTGTAATCCCGAAGCGCCGTCTTCTTCAGCTCGCTGACCTTCAGTACGCCTTTCAGCGCTTCTTCGACGTCTTCCTGATACCCAAGCACGTCGACCAGGCCGAATTCCTTGGCCTTTCGCGCCAGAAACGGACCGTCGTCGATCAACGCCCGAACTGCTTCAGGCTTCTTCTTGCGGCCTTCCGCTACGACGTTCACAAGGCTGCCATACAACTGGTCGAGGAACCCGTTCAACACCTCGCGGGTTTCCGGCGTCATCGACGTGCGCGAGTACTGATCGCCAAAGTCCTTGTAACGGCCCGCGTGCTCGATCTCCACCTGCACGCCCAGCTTATCCAGCGTGCCTTTCCAGTAGGTCGATTCGGCGCGCAAGCCCTTTACGTCGATGTGATCTTCGGGCGCGATGTAGATCTTGTCCGCCGCCGTGGCCAGATAGTATTCGCGCGTACCGGGCGTGTGCAGGTGCGCGTAAATCGTCTTGCCCTTCTTGCGGAACTTCAGCAACTGCTGGCGGATTTCTTCGAGTCCCGCCCAACCCACGCCGACATCGCGCGGCTCGAGCAGAATCGCCTTGATTCGCGAATCCTCCGACGCGCGATTGATCGTGGACCACAGTTCCAGCATCGTGATCGACGGTTGTTGATTCAGCCACGGAATGGGCATGTCCATCGGCGGCTTTTCCGGAATCTCGCCGTCCAGCTTCAACACCAGAACCGAGTTTTCCGCCACCGCCGCGGGCTTTTCTCCGCCCATGCGGATCGCGGCAAACGTGACGATGACGCCCGCAAGGACAGCAAACGCCAGCCCGCACAACACGCCCAGAATGAACTTTTTCATTTACTCTCCGCTCAAAATCTGATCGACGCGCCCGGCCAGATCCTTCAGGTACGCCGCGTCGCCGCTTTCAAGCTCCACCGTCACCGTCCCCTTGTAACCGATGTCTCCCAGCGCTTTATAAACGGCCTTCCAATCGATCATCCCTTCCTTCAGGTTCACCCAGTCGGCATTCGAACGGCGCCGGACGTTCGGGTCGCTCTTGAACTTGAAGTCCTTAAAATGGATCTTCGCGATACGCGGACCCAGTTCATGAATCCAGTCCTGCGGGTACCCGTATAGAACGATATTGCCGACGTCGAAATACGCCTTCAGATACGGATTCTTAAAGTCGTCGACGTAGCGGATAAATTCCATCGGGCTCAGCAGGAATTTGTTCCAGACGTTCTCCACCGCGATGATGACCTTGGTCTCCTTAGCCAGCGGCAGCAGCTTCCTGATCTCGTGCTGCGACCGCGTCCAGACGTCGTTGTACTGATTGTTCGCGTCCACCACGCCCGGCACCAGCAGCACGGAGTCGGCGCCCCACATCTGCGCATTGCGCAGGCTTGTCTCCATGCCCGCCACGCACTTTTCCACGACGCTCTTATCCGCGGACGAAAGCGGGTACTTCCAGTGGTCCGAATTCATCACCGAATGAATCCGCACACCGGTCTTCTTCGAAGCCTCGAGAATCGCTTCCGCCTCCGCTTTGTCCGGAGTCGTATGGCATTCCATCTGGTCAAAACCCGAAGCCTTGAGGAGTTCGAACTTTTCGAGCGGCGTCAAATTCTTGGGCAGCATGCCCCACAACAGCCCCTTTTTGATCGGGAGCCGGGGTCCGGCTTGCGCAAAGGGCGCGGCTGCGGCGGCAGCCATCGCGGAAGAAAGGAGCGTGCGTCTGGTCATGTTGAGATTCTAACGTCTTGCGCAAGCCATAATGGGATGCGTGACGCCAGCAATCACCGGGATGCGCGTAGTGCCCGTCGCCGGAACCGACAGCATGCTGCTCAACTTGAGCGGCGCCCATGGACCCTACTTCACGCGCAACGTCGTCGTCCTTGAAGACAGCGCCGGTAACAAAGGCGTGGGGGAGGTCCCCGGCGGCGAAAAGATTCGCCAGACCATCGAGGATGCGCGTGAACTTGTGACCGGCAAGCCCATCGGCGAGTACCGCAACATTCTCAACAGTGTTCGTAACGCCTTTGCCGAACGCGACAGCGGCGGCCGCGGCCAGCAAACCTTCGACCTGCGCACCACCGTCCACGCCGTCACCGCGCTCGAAGCCGCATTGCTCGACTTGCTGGGCCAACATCTGCAGGTTCCCGTCGCCGCACTGCTCGGCGACGGCATGCAGCGCCAGTCCGTCGAATGCCTTGGCTATCTTTTCTACGTCGGGGACCGCACCAAAACCGACCTACCCTACGCCAGCGAACCCAACGCGCCCAACGAATGGTTCCGCATCCGTCACCATGAGGCTCTGAACGCGGCGGCCATCGTGCGCCACGCCGAAGCGACGCGCGATCTGTACGGCTTCCGCCACTTCAAGCTCAAAGGCGGCGTCCTCGCGGGGCATGAAGAAATGGAAGCGATCGCCGCCCTTGCGGAACGCTTCCCCGACGCTCGCATTACGCTGGACCCCAATGGCGCATGGCCGCTCGCGGACGCCATCGAAATCTGCCGTGGACGCCACAACATTCTCGCTTATGCGGAAGATCCCTGCGGAGCCGAGGGCGTGTATTCCGGCCGCGAAATCATGGCCGAATTCCGCCGCGCCACCGGCCTCCCAACAGCCACCAACATGATCGCCACAGACTGGCGGGAACTCAAACACGCCGTCCGCCTCGATGCGGTAGACATCGTCCTTGCCGACCCCCACTTCTGGACCATGCAAGGCTCCGTGCGGGTCGGCCAGTTGTGCAACGATTGGGGACTCACGTGGGGTTCGCACTCGAACAACCACTTCGACATCTCGCTGGCCATGTTCACCCACGTCGCCGCCGCCGTCCCCGGCAACATCACCGCGATTGACACCCATTGGATCTGGCAGGACGGCCAGCGGTTAACGAAAGAGCCGTACAAGATCGTGAATAGCTGCCTGACCGTGCCGGACAAGCCGGGCCTGGGCGTGGAGATCGATGAGGCAGAGCTGGCGAAGGCCCACGAAACGTACCGCACCATGGGCCTCGGCGCCCGGAACGACGCCATCGCCATGCAATACCTGATCCCCGGCTGGACGTTCAACAACAAACGCCCATGCCTGGTCCGCTGACCGAATGCTTTAGCAGAAGGTCAAATAGCGATCGAGCCAGTTCGAACACTGGCCGGTTTTGGTATCGACAATATCCACGGCCTTGATCTGCGTGAACGACCCATGCGGGTGATCGCCATTGATGAGAATGCCACCCATCAGCACGACCGGCGCGCCTTGAAAATCCGTCCGGTCCACCAGCAATTGGATGCGCTTCGTGATGGCTTCGAACATGACGTCCGTCGCCTCCATGATCGGCACCTTCGCCCCTTGGATACGGCTCTTTTCCTTGAGCAGGATTTGTTCGATGGTGCCCATCTGATAGTCCAGCGTCGAAGGCTTGCCGGGCTTCAGCTTGTCCAGCTTGCCCAAGGCCGCCTGCGCCGCTCCGCAACAGGCCGACGCGGTCTTCTGGCCTGGCCGCAAAACCGCTCCGGCTCCTTGGCGACGCACGCCAATGTGCGGCCCGTAAAAAATCGTAACCGCGCCACCTTTGGGGACGTGGTGAGACAGCGCCCCCATACCGGTGAGTCCGGTAAACGGAAACCCGTTCAAGCCGCCCAAACGAAACGGCCCCACCATCTGGTGCGCTTCCGCTGGGTACTGCTCTTCGTTCAAGTCGTCGCCGCAAATGCTATCGGCCAAAACGATCTGCTTCGGTTCAAGGCCGAACCTTCCGCGCGCAAACGCCAGCAGCCGCTGTGTCGCTTCCGAAGCCGTCATCGCGCCAGGGTACAGGCGCTGCACCATTTCTAAGTAAGAAGAAGAAGCCAATCTAACCTCACATCAAAATGTCGTGAACCGGCTGCAAAGCCGGCGGAATCTCGGACTCGTCCAGCATCTCGCGAACATCCACTTCGATCGTTCTTGAAATCGCTGTGATGGGCACATCGTTCGGGCTGCCCTCAAAGGGATTCTCCGAACTATCGCCAATCTTGTCCATCGTATGGAACACCCAGGAGACGACTACGCTCGCCGGTATCGTCAGCCAAACCAGCCCGTTGCCCATCTTGGCGAACTCCTGCAGCATGCCGAACGGTACGCAGATGATAAACATCCACGCGAAAAAGTAGTTGAGCGTCGCAAACTGCCGCGGATACGGAAAGTTTTTCAACCGCTCGCAACGGCCTTGCGCGTCCACAAAGCTCGCCATCGAATGCTGCAGTTCAATGTGCCGGAACTCGTCGAACATGTCCTTCGCGGCCATCTCGCGGAACGCCCGCGACTGCAAGGCAAGGATATTGGTGGCGCGATTGCGCTTGCTCCACACGTAGTCGAGATCCTCGGCTGACAGTAGCTTCTCCAGGCGCTCGCGCAGCTTGCCATCCCATTCCTCAACCGAATACCGCTGCAGAAATTCCCGGTTGTGCGACTTGGCCATACGTTCCCAGCTTCGCGGTTCGCGCAATTGGTATCGCAAAGCCGTGATCCACGCCAAGTGCCGGTAAAGCACACGCCGGCGCACTTCCTGGTCCGGACACGAATCCAGAACGAGCATCGTAAAGGTCCGGCTCTCGTTCAGAATGCTGCCCCATACCTGGCGCGCTTCCCAAAGCCGCGAGTATGCGGCGCTGTTCTTAAATCCCGTAAGGAACGCCACCGCCGTGCCGATCAACGCAACCGGCAGCCACGGCATTGCCATCAGCTTCCAACCCATCACCTCATACAGAAAGGTGGGGATTGCCGCGATTACCAGGAAAACAAAGGTCTCACGTCGCGTCCAAGCCACGACTTCACGGAAAGAATAATTTCGCCCTGAATGCATAGATACAGTTTTGTAGGGTAACGCACAGCTAGATCGAATTGCGGAGACGTTGCAGGTCGTCTTCGTCGTTGTAAAAATGCGCCGACACGCGCAACCGCCCATGCCGCGCGGACACGATCACATTGCGTTCGCGCAGCCGCCCCGCAACCGCCACCGCGTCGCGATCCGTCCACTTTCCCGTCACAATCGGCGAAGCTTCCCGAACCACTTCCGCGCCGCTTTCCACCAGGATGTCGCGAATCCCGTCGGCCAATTCCAACACCCGAGCTTCAATGCGCTCCGGCCCGATCGCAAACATCATGTCGAGCACCGCGCCCATCGCGTACAACGACGGGAAGACGATCATCCCCGCCTCATACTTCTCGGCATCCTCGCTGAACACAGGCTCGCCGTGGTTGAGGTTGTTCACCTGGCGCCAATTGCGGTCGCTACGCCATCCCGCAATCGACGGTGCGATCTTCGGCCGCAACTCCGGGTCCACGTACAGGAACCCACCGCCATTGGGCGTCAGCATCCACTTGTACGCGTCCACCGCAAACACCGCCGGCCGGATCGCGCGCATGTCGAACCGCACCGCGCCGCAACCCTGCGTCCCGTCGAGATACAGCAGAATCCCGCGCCTGCGGAACTCCGCGTTCCATTCGACGACCGGCGCGCGAAACCCTGTGCCGTAGTTCACGGCGCTCAGCAGAACCGCCCGCGTCCGCTCGCCGAGCGATGCCATCAGTTCCGCAACCGGAACCGCGCGGAACCGCACCCCGAAACGCCGCAGGATCGGCGCCTGATACAGATTATTCGGGAACTCGTTGTCCACCGTCAGAACTTCGTCGCCGTCCTGCCAGTCGACACCGTTCAGAAACGCCCCAAGCCCCGCCGAGGCGCTATGAATGAACGCTATGTCCGAGGCCTTGGCATGAATCAACCGGGCACACTGTTCGCGTACCCGGTCCATATCGTCGAACCACGTGAGAAAGTCGCCGCAAGCCAGTTCGTCGCGACGCGCCAGATGCCGCCCGAGCGCTTCCACAGCGGCGCGCGGCGTTTGGCCGTACGTCGCCGTATTCAGAAACGTACGGCCTTCGAGCGCCGGAAATTGATTCCGGATCTCGGCCCAGGTCATGGCCGCAAAATCGCGCGGGCC
>JAFDVT010000092.1 GCA_018268875.1 Acidobacteriota bacterium | reverse complement strand
GACGCTCTCCGGCGCAGCGGGCGAAATGGTGTTCGACGTCGTGCAGTCACCGCACGATCCCAACCGTTGGATTGCCGTAACCCAGTCTGGCAAGGCGTTCCAATCGCTCGACAACGCCAGATCGTGGAACCCCATCGCGACGGTCCCCAACGTCCACACGCTGTACAACGTGGCGTTTGATCCGCGCAATCCGAATCGCATCGTCCTCGGTGGCTGGAGCACTGGCGTCCTGCTGACCGAAGACAACGGCCGCACCTGGACCAACATCATGCCCAATGCGCAGGTCTGGCGGGTGGCGATTCATCCTGGGAACGGCGCGATCTACGCCTACGTGCACGAAAAAGAACTGTTCGAAACCGCCAACAATGGCAAGTCCTGGACCTCCGCCGGACTACCCGGGGGCGTCGTTCGCGACCTCGTATTTCGCAAGGCGGCCGAAGCCAAATGAGAACCCTGATCGCAGCCGCAGTCCTCGCCGCCGTAGCCGTCCACGCGCAGCCCACGTATCCCGGACGCCGCCAGGTCCTGATCCGCTACATGGCGGATTACGCCGGCAAGGACCCCAAGAATTGGCCGATGTCCACGCTCGCGGCCAAGCTGTACCTGCACGAGGATCTCGACCGCGTCTCCCCGCGCTTGAGCGAACTCATGAAGCAACCCAGCGGCGACATGTTCTGGATGTTCGTCACCGCCGCCGTGCGCCAGTTGGGCGAAGGCCAGTTGACCCCGCAAGCACTGGCCGACATGCGCCACGCCTGGAAGACGTACTTTCCGTATCGTGGCGACACCGAAAACCATTGGCTGCTCTATTACGCCTCGCTGTACATCGCCTCGCAGAACGAACCTGACGCCCAGTGGTTCACCGGCAAGACCTCGCAGGAAAACATGCGCGAGGCCAAGGATTACGTCAAACACTGGGCGAACCTCACGCTCGCCAAAGGCCAGGGCGAATACGATTGCACGCATTACATCGGCGTCTACCTGCTGCCGCTCGCCTACCTCGCCGGCTGGTCCAAGGATCCGGAACTCGCCAAGCTTTCGGAGATGATGCTCGAATACATCGCCGCCGACATGGCGCACGAACTGCTTGATGGAACGTATGTCGGCGCGCACGCCCGCACCGATGACGTGCAGGTACTCGAAAAGTACCTCGGCGTGTCGTCCAGCGCCGCGTGGCTGTTGTACGATCTTGGTCCGCGCGAAAAGGTCCCGCTGCAGCCCCATTACATGACGTTTTACGCGCTGTCCTCGCCCTGGCAGCCTTCGCCGGTGCTCCAGAAGATCGCGACCGACCGCTCGAAGCCCTACCTGGTCCGCGAAAAGAAGCGCACCCGCAACCGCTGGCGCTTTCACGACGAAAAGAACGGCGTCGTCTATAAAACGACATACATGACGCCGAACTACGCCGTTGGCTCCGATCAAGGCGGCGTCCTGCAACCGATCCAACAGCATTCCTGGGACGTCACCTGGCGCGTGCCCGACCCGCGAGGCGTGCAGAACACGCTGTTCACCACGCATCCGTACTCTTCGGGTCACGAACTCCAAACCTACTTCACGCCCATGCCGGATTACTTCCTGGACGAGGTCCTGCGCTCGAAGAAGACCTACGATTCGCCCAATAAATGGATCGGAGGCTCGCCCTACGAACAGATCCTGCAAGACCAGGACACCGTGATCGCGCTGTACGACATCCCGGAAGGCACCCGGTTCCCGCACATCCACGGTTTCTTTTCGAAGGATCTCCAGCAGGTGAAGGAAGACCCCTCGGGGTGGATTTTTGTGCAGGGCGGTGACACGTATATCGCGTATTTTCCGCTAGCCCCGTATAGATGGAACAAGCTCGACAACGGCGGCCGGGAACTCTTCAGTCCGCATCGTCAAAACGGCGCCATCGTACAGGCGGCGGACAAGAGCGAGTTTGCCTCGTTTGGCGAATTTCAGGCGAAAATCCGGGCTTTGCCGCTCAAACACGGCCTTTCGCCTACGCCCAGCGTCGATTTCACCACTCTCCGCGGCAAGCGGCTCCAATTCACGTATGGCCAGCAAATCGACCGTTCAGGCTGGCCCATGTTCGATAGTCCGTTCCTCAAAGCGGCGCCCGGATCGAAGACACTGGAATTGCGTCACGGAAATCTACACCGTGTCCTCGACTTCGAGAATCTAAAGATACTGGAATGAACTTCGACGCCCTGCTGGTTCTATCTTTCGGCGGTCCGAACGGGCCCGACGATGTGATCCCTTTTTTGGAAAATGTCCTTCGCGGCCGCAACGTCCCCCGCGAGCGCATGTTGGAGGTGGCCGAACATTATTACCACTTCGGCGGCAAAAGCCCGATCAACGAACAGAACCTGGCGTTGATTGCGGAACTGCGTAAGACCGTCCCGCTCCCCGTCTACTTCGGCAACCGGAACTGGACCCCGTACGTCGCCGATGCCTTCCGCCAGATGCACGCCGATGGCCACCGCAACATCGCCGTTTTTGCGACCTCCGCCTTCGGTTCCTGGTC
>JAFDVT010000091.1 GCA_018268875.1 Acidobacteriota bacterium | reverse complement strand
GTTGAAGTAGAACGTCACGTGCGGGTACTTTTCGGTCTCCGCGGTGCGCAACTGGCTGATACCCGCGTTGCCCAGAACCTCCGCCAGGATGTTAGTCGGCTGGCTCGGTTCAAACGCAACAGGCGCCGGGATGGTGGCGTCGTACTGCGTCATGCAGACGAACAGCAGGTTCGAAGGGGCCGCGCCGATGTCGCCCGGTTTTTCGTTCAGGAACGCGCGCGTCAACTGCCGTCCACGGTCGGCGCGGTAGTTGAAAAAGATGCAGGCGTCGTTGTCTTTCACCAGCCCGACCGGTTGGCCGTGCTTGGCTTCGACGATGGTGATCGGTTCGACAAATTCATCGGTGACGCCGCGTTCGTACGAAGCTTCCACCGCCGCAACCGGATCGGTCGAATGCAGGCCGTTGCCCAACACCATCGACTCGAATCCACGCTGCGTCTTTTCCCAGCGCTTGTCGCGGTCCATCGAATAATAACGGCCGGAAACGCTGGCGATCTTGCCTACGCCCAGTTCCGCGATCTTCGCCTGCAACTGGCGAAGGAAGCCCACGCCCGTGGTCGGCGGAGTGTCGCGGCCGTCGAGGAAGCAGTGCACATACACGTTGGCGACGCCCAGGCGCTTGGCCATTTCGAGCAGCGCGAACAGATGGTTGATGTGCGAATGTACGCCGCCATCGCTCAGCAAACCCATCAGGTGCAGGGCATGTTCCTTGCCGCGTTCCATGGCCTTGGTCAACACGGGGTTGGTGTAGAAATCGCCGGTGTCGATGGCGACGTCGATTTTGGTGACGTCCATCAGCAGCACGCGTCCGGCGCCAAGGTTCATGTGGCCGACTTCGGAGTTGCCCATCTGCCCGGGAGGCAGGCCGACGAACGGTCCGGAAGTGTTGATGTAGGTGTGCGGGTTGTTCGCCCACAAACGGTCGAAGTTCGGTTTGCGGGCGAGGGCAACAGCGTTGCCCTCCACCCGGGCCGATTCGCCCCACCCGTCCAGGATGGTGAGAATGACTGGCTTCACTGACATTACTGCTTAAACGCTTTCCGTCCAGGATAGATTGCCGATGCGCCGAGTTCTTCTTCGATGCGCAGAAGCTGGTTGTACTTCGCGATGCGGTCCGTGCGCGAGGCCGAACCGGTCTTGATCTGGCCGCAGCCGGTGGCGACGGCGAGGTCCGCGATGAACGCGTCTTCGGTTTCGCCCGAACGGTGCGACGAAATCGCGGTGTAGTTCGCGTTGGACGCCATGGCCATCGCTTCCAGGGTCTCGGTGAGGCTGCCGATCTGGTTCACCTTCACGAGGATCGAGTTCGCGATGCCTTCCTTGATGCCGCGCGCCAGGCGCTCGGTGTTGGTGACGAACAAATCGTCGCCCACCAACTGTACCTTCGATCCGATGGCGTCGGTGATGGTCTTCCAGCCGGCCCAGTCGTCTTCGGCCATGCCGTCTTCGATGGACACGATCGGGTACTGCTTGGCCCACGCGGCCAGGAAGTTGGTCATGCCTTCGCCGCTATATTCGCTCTTGTCGGACTTCTTGAAGACGTACTTCTTCTTCGCCTTGTCGTAGTATTCGCTGGCGGCGCAATCGAGGGCGAGGCCGATCTGCGCGCCGGGCTTGTAGCCGGCCTTGGTGATGGCTTCGAGAATCACTTCGATGGCTTCTTCGTTGGACTTCAGGTTCGGCGCAAAGCCGCCTTCGTCACCAACGGCGGTCGAATAGGAACGCTTCTTCAGAACGGTCTTGAGTGTGTGGAACACTTCCGCACCCATGCGGAGGGCTTCGGAGAACTTGTTCGCGCCGTAGGGAACGATCATGAACTCCTGCATGTCGACGGAGTTGTCGGCATGCGCGCCGCCGTTGATGATATTCATCATCGGGACGGGAAGCGTGCGGGCGTTGACGCCACCGAGGTAGCGGTAAAGCGGGGTGCCCTGGGAATCGGCAGCGGCGCGCGCGGTGGCCATCGACAGAGCGAGGATCGCGTTGGCGCCCAGCTTGCCTTTGTTGGCCGAACCGTCGGCGGCGAGCATTGCCCGGTCCACCGCGGCCTGATCGAACGCGTTCAGGCCTTCGATCGTCTTGGCGAGCTTGGTGTTGATGTTCTTGACGGCCTTCTGGGTACCTTTGCCGAGGTAGCGCTTGGCGTCGCCATCGCGAAGTTCAACGGCTTCGTGTTCACCCGTCGAGGCGCCGGACGGCACCGCGGCGCGGCCCATGCTGCCATCGATCAGATAAACGTCCGCTTCGACAGTCGGGTTGCCGCGCGAGTCGAGAATCTCGCGTCCTACTACTTTTACAATTTCCATAGAGGGGGTTCGACTTTCAGTGTACCGTGTTATCCTCAGTGACAGCGGAAGCGAGGTGATTGTTTAGTGGCTGAAGTCGTACTGCAGGATGGTGAGACTCTAGAGTCCGCCCTGCGCCGCTTCAAGCGTAAGGTCCAGCAAGAGGACATTATCAAGGAGATCAAGAAGCACTCCTTTTATTTGAAGCCCGGCGAGAAGCGCCGGACCAAGGAAGCCTTGGCGCGCAAGCGTAACCGCAAGAAGCGCGTTCGCGACGTCGAATAGTAACCATAGCGGGACCGGTGAACAGCCGGTCCCGTTTGCTATTTGTAGAGAAGATAGAGAGAAGAGCGCCACATGACGATCGAGATCAAAGGCAAAGCCGCCGAACTCCTGGCCTCGCAGGCCGCTGCGCAAGGCACGACTGTGGAAGAGCTTGTCGAAGTCATGGTTCTGGAACGCGCGGCAGCCGAGCTGCAAATCCTTCTCCGCCGCAAGGCTGCGGTGAAGGGCATTCGGGAGTTTCGCAAACATGTGAAGCCCGATCCCGACGGCTGGACCATTCGCGACTACATCGACCATGGCCGACGATAGGCCGCTGGTCGTTACCGATGCCTCGATCGTGGCCGCTTGGTCCTTTCCGGACGAGATAGACGAATACGCCGAGGAAATTCTCGAGTCCATTCAAACCCGCTGCCAGCCGATCGCTCCGATTCTGTGGGTGTACGAGATTCGCAATGTCCTGCTCGGGGCGGTGCGAAAACAGCGGGTTACTCGCGCGCGTGTCGACGAACTCTTCGGATTTCTCGCGGAACTGAACGTGTCGCTCTATGCGCCAGATTCCCCAACGAACATTTTTCAGTTGGCGGAACGTCACTCGCTGACCTACTACGACGCGGCGTACCTTGATTTGGCGATTCGAGAAGGCGCATCGCTAGCCACGCTTGACAAAGCGCTTCGGCGAGCGGCCGGAGATGCGGGCGTCGCGCTGTACGGGCTATAGCTCTACCTTGCGCAACCGCAAGGCGTTCCCGATCACCGTCACCGAACTGAACGTCATTGCCGCCGCGGCGATCATCGGACTCAGCAACAATCCGAACCACGGGTACAGCGCGCCTGCGGCTACCGGAACCCCCAGCAAGTTGTAGAAGAACGCGAAAAACAGGTTCTGGCGAATGTTGCCGATCGTCGCTTCGCTCAACCGGATCGCCGACGCCAGACGCCGCATATCGCCGCGCAGCAGCGTGATGCCCGCGCTTTCGATCGCCACGTCCGTACCCGTCCCCATCGCGATTCCCACGTGCGCTTCGGCCAGCGCCGGCGCGTCGTTTACGCCATCGCCCGCCATCGCCACGATGCGACCTTCTTCCTTCAGCTTGCGGATCACTTCTGCCTTACCGGCCGGCAGGACGCCCGCGTGAACTTCTTCGATCCCCAGCGTCGCCGCTACCGCTTTGGCCGTCTTGTCGTTGTCGCCGGACAACAGCACCAGCCGCAAGCCGCGCGCCTTCAACTCGCGAACTGCCGCGAGGCTCGAATCCTTGATCGGATCCGAAAGACCGACCATGCCACGCGTCTCGCCGTCCACCGAGATGAACGACACCGTCTGGCCGTGGATTCGTAACGAAGCCGCCTCGTCGGCGAACTCGCCGGGGTCCACCAGCTTTTCGTTGCCGATGGCGATCCGCCGCCCCGCCACCATGCCGCGCACGCCTTGACCGGCGATCAACTGCACCGAATGCAGGTCCGCGGGCGACTCTCCGCCGACCTCGCGCACGATCGCGCTTGCCAGCGGATGTCCCGATGCCGCTTCGATCACCGCCGCCCACCGCAAGGCTTCGCGATCGCCTTCAAACGCCGTAACGGCGGGCTTGCCTTCGGTCAGCGTACCCGTCTTGTCGAACACCACCGTGTCGACCTTGTGCAGGATCTCCAGCGCCTCCGCATTCTTCACCAGAATGCCCGATTGCGCCCCGCGCCCCGTCGCCACCATCACCGACATCGGCGTCGCCAAACCCAAGGCACACGGACATGCGATGATCAATACCGCCACCGCATTCACGATCGCGTGATTCAGGTCCACCGTGTAATACCAGACGCCAAAACTGATCGCCGCCACCAGCAACACGGCCGGTACGAACCACGCCGCTACCACGTCGGCCAGCCTCTGGATCGGGGCCTTGGACCGCTGGGCGTCCGACACCATTTTGACGATCTGTGACACCAGCGTGTCGGCGCCCACTCGCTGCGCCTTCATCAGCAGCGCGCCCGTGCCATTCACCGTGCCCGCCGTCAGCGGACTTCCGATGCGCTTTTCCACCGGCAGCGATTCGCCGGTGACCATGGACTCGTCCACCGCGCTCGCGCCTTCGAGCACCACGCCGTCCACCGGGATCTTCTCGCCGTCGCGAACCCGAATCTGGTCGCCCGGGATGATCAATTCGAGCGGTACGTCGCCTTCCTTGGCGCCCACCACCAGCCGGGCCTTCTTCGGCGTTAGACCGAGCAGTGCCTGAATCGCAGACGCTGTCTGGCCGCGGGCCCGCAATTCCAGGACCTGTCCCAACAGCACGAGCGACACAATGACGCCCGCCGACTCGAAGTACACGTGCGCATGCCCGCCCGACGCGAACGTCGCGTACACGCTGAAGAAGTACGCCGCCAACACGCCCATCGCGATCAGCGTGAACATGTTTAGCGCCCGATGGCGGATCGACATCCAGCCTCTTTCGAGGATCGGAGCGCCGCACCAGAACACCAGCGGTGTCGCGAGCGCCATCTGTACCCATGCGGACCACGGCGAGTGCCACCACATGCCGCCCATCGCCAGCACGAACAGCGGCACGGCGAACCACAGGCTCAGCCGGAACCGGCGCGTCATGTCGTCTAATTCGGGATTGGATTCGTCTTCACCCGCCGCCGACGCCAGCACAGGTTCCAGAGCCATGCCGCACAACGGGCACGGCGACGGCTTGGTGTCGGTCACCTCCGGATGCATCGGGCACGTGTATTCACGCGCCGCTACCTCGGGAGCTTTGTATGTGTCCGGCTCCAGATAACGAAGCGGCTCCTTTCGGAACCGCGCGTAGCAGCCGAGACTGCAAAAGTAGTAAGGATCGCCTTCGTAATCCAGCCGGGCCGCAGCCCGGTCCGGATCCACCTTCATGCCGCACACAAGGTCCGGTACAGGTGCTCGCGACAGTATTTGAAATGGATTCGAACCAGTCAAGGTTTGTTAGTTTGGCTTCGCGCTGACCTTCACACGCGCCTTCTCCAGCTTCTTCTGGATCTTCGCGTACTCCGCCTGGTCAAAATCGGCCGGAGCGCTGCGGTCCCATTCCCGCAACGACACTTCCCAGTGCGTGATCGCATCTTTCACATTGCCCTGCTTGAAGTACACCTCGGCCAAATGGTCGTGTACCGCGGGGTCGCGCTTGGCCTGTTCCAAAGCCACTTTCAGGTACTTTTCGGCTTCGTCCAGGCGGCCCATGCGGAAGTACACCCAGCCCAGGCTGTCGAGATAGGCGCCGTTTGAAGGCTCCTTGTCGACGGCCTTCTTGATCATGTCGTAGGCTTCGGGAATCCGAACGTTACGATCGGCGAGCATGTAGCCCAGGTAGTTCAAGGCCGACGAATTGTCCGGATCGTCCTTCAGAACCTTGCGGAACTCCGCTTCGGCCAGGTCGAACTTCTTCTGCTTCTCGTACATCGCGCCGCGCATGAACGCGGTGTTGGTCTTGTCTTCCTGATTGTCGGCGAGCTTGTCGGCCTGATCCAGGGCCTTCGCCATGTCGTCGAACTTTTTCCCCTTTTCGTACAACTGCGCGAGGTTGATGTAGGTGTCGCGGTCGTCCTTGCCGTTCAACAGCTTTTTGGTGATCGCGATCGCCTCGTCGGTTTTGCCGGTATCGGCCAGTACGCTCGCGCGGGTGAGCAGCACCATGCGGTCCTGCGGGAACTTCGCGGCAGCGGCGGCGGACTCTTCTTCCGCCCGCTTGTAATCACGGCCCTGTCGCAGGGTTTCCACCACCTGCGCGGCGGCACGGTTTGCCAGATCGGGATCCAGTTCGCCGATCTGCTTGAACGTATCGACCGCTTCGTTGGTCCGGTCATGTGAACGGTACAGCACGCCGAGGCGCTCGAGCAGCGTCACCCGTTGGGCTTTTTCCGCCGGATTGTAGGTGCGGCGCGAGGTGGAATCCACCATCTCCTTCAGCAGGCGAATCGCGTCGTCGATGCGGCCTTCCGATTCCGCCAGCGTGACGTCGTTGTAGCGGACTTCCATGTTGCTCGCGTCGATCGACTTGGCTTTCGCCGCCGCTTCACGAGCCTTGTCGAAGTTCCGGCGCTGACGGTGGATCTGCGAAATCCGCAGCCACGACAGCACGTCGTTCGGCTCCTCGGTCACCAGGTCCGTGTACGTCGCCAGAGCTTCGTCCAGGTTGTCGGCCAGAAGCAGATCCTGGGCCAGGGCGCGCTTGAAGTCCCCGGCATTCGGCGGATTCAGGCCAATCGCCTTGCGCAGCGCCTGCGCGGCCAGCGTGTATTCGCGCATCTGTTCGTAGGCATTGGCCAATTGGAACAGGTTGCGCGCATTGGGGCTCTTTTCGGACACCTTGCGGAGCATATCGGCCGCCGCTTTGTTGTCGCCAAGATCCGAGTACACCACGGCGAGGCCGGTCAGCGCGTCTTCGTTGTCCGCATCGAGCGCCAGAACCTTTTTGTACGCCTTTTCCGCCTCCACCGAGTTCTGGCTCACTTTGTACAAGCGGCCCAGCATCAACAGGGTATCGGTGTCCTGCGGATCGAGTTCGGAAATTTTCTGATACTGTTCGATGGCCTTTTTGACCATCTCTTCGCGAATGCGATTCTGCTGGGGGTCGCCGATCATGCGGGCGTACATCCGGCCCAGAATGCGGCGCGACGTCACGTCGTTCGGATTCTCTTTGATGGCGTTTTCCGCATCCGTCACGGCCTCGCGAACGCGGCCCGACTGAATGTAAAGGTCCGACAGTTCATCGGCGATAAATGTCGCCGCCGGATCGGCCTTGATCGCATTGCGGAAATTCTCGATCGCCTTGTTCAGGTAATCCCCGCGATTGTTGTACTGGCCCGCCAAGTCGGCGTACAAGTGTCCCAGCGAAAAATAATAGTAGGAGGCTGCCTTGTCGCCGCTCTTTGGAGGAGCGGAATTGGCGGCTGGACGCTGCTGTTGCGCAAAGCTCAGCGACGATCCGAGTGCGGCAAAAGCGGCAACAACAACGACGCGCGTAACCAGTTTCATAATTGGGTTGAAACCCTTCGCTCTCAGTATACTCCCCGGTTTTTAACGGGAAGCTTCTCTAGTAATGCCCGGCCTACAATAATGAGGATTGCACAACGCTGACACCCCGGCCCTTGTCTTTGTCCTCGGCCCGACCGGCTCCGGAAAAAGCGCCCTCGCCGTCGAACTCGCACACCGGTTCGATGGCGAAATCATCAACTGCGATTCATTACAGCTTTACCGCGGCCTGGACATCGGCACCGCGAAGATCACCGCCGAAGAACAGCGTGGCATTCCTCACCATCTATTGGACGCACTGGACCCCGAAGAGGTTTTCAGCGCCGGCGACTTTGCGCGCGAATCCCGCAAGGCGTTGGCTGCCATACAGGAACGCGGCAAATTGCCGATCATCGCCGGCGGCACCGGCTTTTACGTTCGTGCACTCACAGATGGTCTCTTCGACGGTCCACCGCGGAATCATGAACTTCGCAGCCGCTTGAACGACCGCGAGGCCTCGAAACCCGGCCTCCTGCACCGCTATCTCCGCCGCCTGGACCCGCCGGCAGCCGCCCGCATCCATTCGAACGACGTCCAGAAAACCGTCCGCGCCATCGAGGTCTGCCTGCAGTCCAACCGGCCCATGACGGGGCAGTTCGGCCAGACGGAAGAACCACTTACGGGTTACCGCTTCGTCAAGCTCGGCTTGGCGCCCGATCGTGACGCCTTGTACGGCCGCATCAACCTGCGCTGCCAGAAGATGTTCGACCGCGGTCTGCGCGCGGAAGTCGAGGGACTGCTGGCCAAAGGCTACGGACCGGATACCAAGGCCCTGGAATCGATCGGCTACAAGCAGATGCTCGACGTCCTGGCTGGGCGCATGACGGAGGCGCAGGCCCTGGCGGACATTCAGATGCAGACGCGCCGCTACGCCAAGCGCCAGCTCACCTGGTTCCGCCGCGATCCGGAAATTCAGTGGCTCGACGGCTTTGGCGACGACCCGGCCATCGCCGCCCGGGCCCACGAAATCGTTCGTTTGATAAAATCCTGATTTCATGGCTACTACAGTCGTTACCTTCGGGGAGATTATGATCCGCCTGGCGCCCCCGGGCTTTGAGCGCTTCTTGCAGTCGCCGATGTTCCTTGCGACCTTTGGGGGCGGGGAAGCGAACGTCGCCGTCGCGCTGGCCGGCTTCGGCAATCCGGCACGCTACGTTACCGTGCTCCCCCCGGCCAACCCGATTGTCGATGCCTTTATCGGCGAACTCCGCCGCTTCGGGGTTGATCCCAGCGGGATTGTTCGCAACAAGGGCCGCTTTGGCATCTACTTTGTCGAGCCGGGCGCCAACCAGCGCGCCTCCAAGGTTGTCTACGACCGCGAAGGTTCGGCCATTTCGCTTGCCAAGCCCGGCGACATCGACTGGGCCAAGTCCTTTGAGGGCGCGGGTTGGTTCCACATCACCGGTATCACCCCGGCGCTGTCGCAATCGGCCGCCGACCTGGCGCTCGAAAGCGTCAAAAAAGCTCGCGAGGCCGGGTTGAAGGTCTCGTGCGACCTCAACTACCGCAAGAACCTGTGGAAGTACGGCAAGAAGCCCAGCGAGGTGATGTCGGAACTGTTCAAGTACGTCCACGTCGGCATCGCCAACGAAGAGGACTGCCAGATGGCGTTGGGAATCGCCGCCGAATCCGATGTGCATTCCGGCAAACTCGACCACGAGCAGTACAAGAAGCTGAGCTCGACGGTGCTCGAAAAGTACCCGAATCTTGAGAAGATCGCGATCACCTTGCGCGAATCGTTCAGCGCGTCGCACAACGGCTGGGCGGCTTGCCTCAACAACGGCAAGGAATTCATCGTCTCCAAGCGTTACGACATCACCCACATCGTCGATCGCGTCGGCGGTGGCGACTGCTTTGCGGGCGGCCTGATTTGGGGTCTGCTGAATCGCCCGACGGATCAGGATGCCCTGGAATTCGGCGTCGCCGCGTCGTGCCTGAAGCATTCCATCCCCGGTGACTTCAACCGGTTCACGGTCGAGGAAGTGGACGGCCTCATCAAGGGCGGCGGTTCCGGCCGCGTCCAGCGCTAAAAGTATTGAGGACCTCGCGGGGAACATCTCCCGGCGAGGTCCTTGCTTTCTCTAAACGTGGTTGCCGCGGCGAATGTGCCCTCGGATGTACGGCATCCGCGGATCGTCGGTGCGCATCCCGCCGCGGTACCAATCCTCCACCAGGCTGGCTTTCTGCTGCGAATCGTACGTGGCCCAGGGCTTGCCCAATTCGTACTCTTTTCGTCCGCACAGCCGCGTGCCGGTGACCGACGCCGGACCCTGCCAGATCCTCGCCAGTTCCCGCACGAAGGACCCTTTCACCGTTGGATTGATGCAGTTCTCGAAGCCTTCTACACCCATGTTGACCGCGTAGATGAAGCGCGGGATCGGGATCAGGAACGGAGAGTCGTTGGGTGCGCTAACGGCCGTGAACGGTTCGTTTCCCGCCCCCAGAAGATCGGTTACCAGTATGTCGTCGAGCGGCAAGGTCCGCCCGAATACTTTGGTTGCAAAGACGCGCTCGTCTTGCCGCAAAAACCTGGCGCGCATAGTGTAAACAAGCTCCTCGCAATGTGTTAAGCGGGATTTTACCGCCAAATGGCTCAATCTTCTGACGCGGAACTTTCGCAACTGTTTCGTGTTGTTCGACGTCGAACAGGCATGCCCGCCGTGCGGAAGTTGTGTCCCTGGCCGGTGCTATCCTGATCGAAGAAGGGGATCTTTCCCACATGAACCGGCGATTTCAATACGCAGTCGTGAGCACCTCTACCTGCCTGGTTGCGCTGCTCCTGTTCGGCGCTGTTCGCGGCCGTAGCGCTTCGAACAACGAACAGCCTTACCGTCACCTCGCGGTCTTTTCCGAGGTCCTATCCAAGATCAAGAGCGACTATGTCGAAGAGCCGGACCTCAAAGGTGTTACCGCCGGGGCACTCAACGGCTTGCTCGAATCGATTGACCCGTTCGGCAGCTACCTGAGCGCCGACCAGTTCAAGCAGTATCAGAAGGCCAAAGCGGCCAACAAGGGCGATGTCGGCCTCATTCTGGCCCGCCGCGCCGGCTACGTCTCCATCGTTTCGGTGACGCCCGGCAGCTCCGCCTCGAAGAATAATCTGAGCACCGGCGACGTCATCGAAGCCATCAACGGCGTCGGCACGCGCGACATGCCGCTGGCGTACGCGCAGATGCTGCTGGCGGGCGACCCCGGCACCACCATCGAAGTCACCGTGCTTCGCCTTCGCAATCCGGAACCCGCCAAAATCTCGCTGACGCGCGCGGCCGCCAAGTATTCGGATGTGACGCTCAAAATGCTGGACAACCAGATCGCGTTCATCCAGACCTATTCCGTCGACGCCGCGCATGTCGATCAGATCGCCGCGCGTGTGAAGGAAGCCGAAAAGAACGGCGCGAAGAAGATCATCCTGGACCTCCGCAACGTTGCGCACGGACAGCCGGCCGACGGTCTGCGCCTCGCCAATTTGTTCATGGGCAGCGGCTCGCTTGGTTCGCTGAGCGGCCAGAAGACGGCCCGCCAGGAATTTGCCGCGGACGCGAAGGTGCAGATCACCAAGCTTCCGCTCGCCGTGCTCACCAACCGTGGCACCGCCGGTGCCGCCGAGATCGCTGCTTCCGCCCTGCTCGATTCGAAGCGCGCCGAACTGGTCGGCGAGCGCACCTACGGCTACGCCGGCGTGCAAAAGGAAATCACTCTGGACGACGGCAGCGCCCTGATCCTGACCACGGCGAAGTACAACGCCGCGAGCGGCAAGGCGATTTCCGAAACCGGCGTTGTGCCCAACCATCCCGTCATCGATACGTCCGACAACGACGACGATGAGGACGAGGATGGCGTGGTCGTCGACCCCGGTAAGAAAAAGATTCCCGCCAATCCGGCGGCCCCCGCGCCGGAAGATGCGCCTCTTAAGAAAGCAATCGAAATTCTTTCCAAGTAATCATGCCCCTGTACGAGTACAAGTGCGAAGCGTGCGACAAGAACTTTGAAGTGATTCAGAAGTTTGCGGACGCGCCCCTCGAAATCCACCCCGAGTGCGGTAAAGGACCGGTGAGGCGTCTCATCTCTCCGCCGGCGCTGCAGTTCAAGGGCAGCGGTTTCTACATCACGGACTACAAGGGCGGCTCGGCGAAGCCGTCCTCGTCCTCGCCGTCGTCCGGTAATGCCGGTGGCGCCGCCTCGTCCTCGTCTTCTTCGAGCGGCGACAGTGGCAGCGGCAGTGGAAGTAGCAGCAGCGCGCCTTCCTCCACGCCTGCGTCCAATAACTCCAAGTAGTAAACTCAGAGAGACCTCGAGAAAGTCATGAACAGAAGATCTTTCCTAAGCTCCACGGCTGTGTCACTTAGCATGGCCACATCCGCGCTTTCAGCCGCGAAGGGAGCCAAAAGCTCCGGTCGCGTGCTCGGCGCAAACGATCGCATCAATGTTGCTGTGATCGGCGCCGGCGGCCGCGGTACCTACGTCGCCAAAACCTTTGCCCAGATCGGCAAGGCGAACAATAAGTGCCAGATTGTCGGCGTCTGCGACGTCTACCAGAAGCGCGTCAACAACAACCTCGCCTATTATTCGAAGGAATACAGCCCGGTCTTCGGTACCCTGGACTATCGCGAGGTCCTGGCCAAGCCCGATGTCGACGCCGTGATCGTCGCCACGCCGGACCACTGGCACGCGCCCATCGCCATCGCCGCCATGGACGTAGGCAAGGATGTCTACCTCGAAAAGCCGATGTGCCACACCGTCGACGAAGCCAAGCAGTTGATGGACACGGTGAAGGAAACCAAGCGCATCGTGCAGGTCGGCTCGCAAACCACTTCCGGCGACCAATGGCACAAGGCCAAGAAGGCCATGGCCGACGGCATGATCGGCAAGCACATCATGAGCCAGGGTTCCTACCATCGCAACTCGATCGAGGGCGAATGGAACTACACGATCGATCCGGAAGCCGGCCCCAACGGCAAGGGCGAGAACTACCTGGACTGGACCACCTTCCTCGGCAAGGCCACCAAGCGTCCGTATGACGCCGACCGCTTCTTCCGCTTCCGCAAGTACTGGGATTATTCGGGCGGCATTGCGACCGATCTGTTCTTCCACGTCGCCGCGCCGATGAACATTTGCTGGGGCACGCCCCAGTTCCCGCACCGCGTCATGGCGGGCGGCGGCATCTACGCCTTCCCCGATCGCGAAGTGCCGGATACGTTCCACCTGATCGCCGACTACACCCCCGGTTACTCCGTGGTGTTGAGCTCGTCGATGGCCAACAGCCAGCACATCCCCGGCCTGATCCGCGGCAAGGATGCCTCGCTCATCATGGTCGAACACGGACGTTTCGAAGGCTACGCGCCGTACATCACCGTCAAGCCGGAGCAGCGCGCGTCCAAGGAATACCTGGCCAAGTTCGGCAAGGACGACATCAAGATCGAAGTCGAGAACAAGAACACGATGGACACCCACATCAACAACTTCCTCGACTGCATCCGTACGCGCCAGCAGCCGACGCTCAACGTCGAAACCGCCGCCCGCGCCCAGGTGCTGATCACGATGGCCGTCAACAGCTACCGCGAAGGCAAGGTTCTCTACTTCGACGAGAAGAAGTTCAAGGTTGTGGACAAGGCCCCCAAGGCCTAAACCGAAAACCGAATAGAAGCTGGAGCCGGGAGGAGCGATCCTTCCGGCTTTTTCTTTTGGATTATCGCTTTTGGGCCGGAACTGCCACAAAAACGTTACGCGCGGCGCTTCGCCACACCACTTCCAGCTGATTCTTCTCGAGTGTTGGCGCGTCGGTCTTCAACAGGACATACGCGTCATGATTCTGTAGCGTTGGAGTCGGGCTCAGCTGAGTTACAACTGGTTCCAAGCTACGCAACCGGCCGCTCGCGCGATAGAACTCCAGCGCCGGTTGAAACAGCCAGTGCGAACTCACGCGGCGGAACCCGCCTCGTTCCAGGAAGTCCGCCATCGCGCGGTTGTCACGCTCGTCGTACCAGGCCCACACGAACCGCGGATCCATCGTCATCGCGAATTGCAACGCCAAGGCCGCGAACACGATCGCAACCGGAATGCCCAGCGTTCGCAATCGTGCCGCCGCCGCGGCCAGGCACAGAAAAAACACGAACACCAGTCCCAGCCCCGTTCGCTCGCTCGGATATGGCGAATGCAGCCAGACATGCGCTATCCAATACCCGCCCAGGGCACAGTACACGATGCCGCCCAGCAGTGTCACGTCGCGATGCCGTCCGCTCAGGAACCACGCGAGCAGAACCAATCCCAGCGCGATCGCCGCTATGGGAAGAAACCGCCGCGCGAACCTCGCCCGCATGCGCGCGCCGCCCAACGGACCCAGATCTTCGGGATCATGCAGCAGGAACGCATCGGTGGTGGTTTCCGCGGAACTTCGCACCGTGGTCGCGCCGAAGTAGAAACTGCCACCTTCGGCCCGGCTCAAGGGCAGCATCAGGACATAGGAACAGACCAGCAGCGCCGGCCACACGGCGGCCCACGCATCCGGCAAGCGTCCTCGATGGGCCGCCACCGCGCAACCCGCGATCATGGTCGCCAGCGCGACGTAGCCGAACGTAAGGTTGGACGCGACGCTCAAGCCTAGCGCGACGCTCATCCACAAAAGGTCGCGCCGTTGTTCGGTATCGGCGTACGCGAACAACCGGTCGAGCGCCAAGGCAAAGAACCCCAGCGCCAGTGAATACCCGCGCGCCAGGCAGAGCAGGTCCAGCGTCAACGGATTGCACGCGAGCACGAACATCGCGAGCAATTGTTGCCAGACGGCCGCCGGCAGCAATCGCCGCACGAGCGACGGCAGGACCCACAGGAACAGGAACGCACCGGCCAGCGCGGGCAATCGCAAGGCGAGCTCGCTCACGCCGAACAGATGCACGCTGAGCGCCGCCAAGGCCGAATGCAGGACATGATTGTTGGCGTCAAAGCCCGACAGGAACACGCCGGCGAACCCGCCCGACGCGAACCGGTTGTACGTAAAGGCTTCGTCGATCGTGATGGAAAGGTGGGCCGCCCGCCAGGCGGACAATGCAAAGATCGCCAATGCGAGCAGGCGGACCAAGTTCAGAAAACTCTATCTGCCCTTCTCAAGAAACTGGCCGGTGGTCGCATCGACGAACACGGAATACCGCGCCGTACCCACCGTTTCGCCCCACAGTACGCGCCAGGCAAGATTCGGATGCCGCGGCGTGAACTCCAGTAAGAAATTGATCGGTGTGTCTTTGGGAGCGGCCTTCAATGCGGGATCGTCCACTTTGATCGCCGCCTGATACGCCTCGTCCGAATCGTGTTGCAGCGCTTGTAAAAAGAAGGGCGCCGCTTGCCCCATGCGTCCGCGGAACGAATCTTCCGAACCCGGCCATGTCCCTTGACGGTAGCCGCCTTCGGCATCCACCGCCGCCCACAGGAACGTCTTCATGCGGCCCTTCGATTCCGAAACGAACACCCCTCGCCAGGCGCCGGCCTTGCCCGGGTCGGCCTTTACTTCCTTCAGTTGAATACTGGTGAGTTGGATCCCTTTGACGTCCGTCGACCACTGTCTCGCCGATGGCAGCATTTTATAAAAGGCGCTGCGTCCGGTGATCGCTTCAGGCGGCGGCGCAGGCGCTTCGGCCTTCTTCTCTTGCGTGGTGGAAGTCGTCGGACTGCTGCAGGCACTGGTCAGTACAAACCCAACTGCAGCCAGCACCACATAGGAGGAGGTGAATGGCTTCATAGTCCCTTCATTGTCTCCCCTCAAATCTTTTTATTCAAATGGAACCAAACGATGGCTACGTTCGTTCGTCTTAGTAACTACTCAAAGCAGCAAAATCCCCTCGCAAGAACATCCCTTTCCCCAACTAAGCGTTCTTGCGAGGGGATCACTTAATAGCGTTATTAGCGATAGTACTGAAACGTGTTCGCGTTCGCAACTCGTTCAGATGCGATGAAAACTGCGCAAAATTTCGCGCATCGTGTACCGCAGCGCGATCGGCCGCCCGTGCGGGCAGCTCATGGGATGCTCGGTCTTCGCCAATTCCTGTAACAACCACTCCATCTTTTTCTGATCGAGCCGCATGTTGATCTTGATGGCCGCGCGGCATGCGATGGACGCCGCGATCCCACGCCGCATGTCCTCGAGCGACGCTTTGCGGAACTCCTTCTCCGCAATTTCGAGCACTTCGAAGACGACCTTTTCGATGTCGCCGGCGCTCACTCCCGCAGGCGCCGCTTTCACGGCAATCGTGCGATTTCCGAATGGCTCCGTCTCAAAGCCCATGGCGTTCAACTCGTCGGCGATCCGTGCGTATTCGATCTGCTGCGCCGCGGTCAACTGCAGCACGATCGGCATCAGCAGGGCCTGTGTTTCCGGAGCCCGGCCACGCTGCCGCATCACCTGTTCGAACAGAATTCGCTCATGCGCGACATGCTGATCCACCAGCCACAAGCCGTCGCGCCCCGCCGCAATGATGAAACTGTCATGCAACTGTCCCAATGGACGCAAATCCTTCAACGCTTCGAGTGTCGGGGATTCAAACAACGCGGACTCCGGCAGCACACGGCCATGCGTGTCCGGCACCGGTAACCGTGGCGTTGCCGGGCTCGCTTCCTCAAAGGCGAACCTCGGCGCGGGCGATGCCACCGGCCTATGCAGCGTGAACTCCGGCAGGCCCGTCTGCATCACGGGCAGTTCCGACGGTGGCGCGTTCGAATACGCCGCGTTGTCCATCCGCTGCGAGAATTCGGAATACGGCAACTGCGCCGCCAACTGCTCGCCGGACACCACGGGCACCGCGCTGATCCCCGCTACAGGACGCCGCTCCGTTAACTTGCCGCGAATCGCATCGCGAACAAAATCGTGCACCGTACCCGAGTGCCGGAACCGTACCTCGGTCTTGGCTGGATGGACGTTCACGTCGACTTCTTCCGGATCGCAATCCAAAAACAACAGTGCAAACGGGTACGACGCCGGTGGAATCAGGTTGTGATAGCCGGCCGTCAACGCATGCATCAGGACGCGATCGCGAATCAGCCGCCCGTTAACAAACAGGTAAATCGAATTGCGGTTGAGCTTCTGAATCTGCGGTCCGGAAATAAAGCCACGCAAGCGAAACGTGCGCGTGGAAGGCTCGCCGGCTTCTTCCTCGGGAACATACGGCGCCGGGATCGAAACGTCGCGTTCATGCGTTCCGATATCCACCAGGTCGTTCAGGATCTGGTTGCCGAACACCTGGTACACACGCTCTTCGAGCGTCTCGACAGGAGCCACCTGCAGCAACTCATGTTCGCCATGCTGCAGCGCGAACCCCTTCGCCGGATGCGCCAGCGAATAATGCGTCACCAGCGAGGCGATGTGCGCCAACTCGGTCTGTTCGCTACGCAGGAACTTTTTCCGCGCGGGAACGTTATAGAAAAGATCGCGAATCGTAATCGTCGTGCCCGGCGTGCGCGCCAGGTCGTCGCAAGACAAAATGCGTCCACCTGCGATCTCCACTCGCGTACCGCTTTCTTCGTCCGCGCTTCGCGTTTCAAGCAACAGCCGCGATACCGACGCGATCGAGGGCAGAGCCTCGCCGCGGAACCCTAGTGTCGCAATCGCCAGCAGATCGTTGGCATCGGACAGCTTGCTCGTGGCATGACGTTCAAACGCCAGCAAAGCGTCGTCGCGCAACATGCCATGGCCATCGTCGGCGATGCGAATCAGTCTGCGTCCGCCGGCCTCGACGAGAATCCGTATGTCGGTGGCCCCGGCGTCCAGCGAATTTTCGAGCAGCTCTTTCACCACCGAGGCGGGACGCTCCACCACCTCGCCGGCCGCGATTTTGTTCGCGATGTGGTCGGACAGTATTCGTATGCGACCCATGTTTTTACGTAACCGGCGCGGGATTGAACAGCGCCGGGGCATTGTGCAATCCCCAGTGTTCCGCCCATGTTTTGTGCCGTCCGCTGGCGGCGTCCAGAATCATGCTAAAAATCTCGCACCCTACTTGTTCCACCGTCGACAGCCCGGTCGCGATCCGTCCCGCATCCACGTCGATCAGGTCCGGCCACCGCTCGGCGAGCGCCGTTCGCGACGCGACCTTGATCACCGGCGCGAGCGCCAGTCCATACGGCGTGCCTTCGCCCGTCGTGAACACGTGGACATTCATCCCGGCGGCCAATTGCAGTGTTCCGCAGATAAAATCGCTTGCCGGAGTCGCCGCAAAGTTCAGACCTTTGGCCGTGACGCGCTCCCCTGGAGGGACCACTCCCACAATCGGACTCGTGCCCGACTTTGCGACCGATCCCAACGCTTTTTCCACGATGTTCGACAGCCCCCCGCGCTTGTTGCCCGGCGTCGGATTCGCACTGCGGTCCACCGCGCCACGCTCGAGGTACGCGTCGTACCACGCCATTTCGCGAACCAGAGCCTCCGCCACGTCACGAGTCGCCGCGCGAGGCGTCAACAAGTGGATCGCGTCGCGAACCTCGGTCACTTCGGAAAACAGGACGGTCGCCCCGGCGCGCACCAACAGGTCGGACGCGTAGCCAACCGCCGGATTCGCGGTGACGCCGGAGAATGCATCACTCCCGCCGCATTGCAATCCCACCGTCAATTGCGATGCCGGGCACGCCACGCGAACCCGCTTGTTCAGCCGCTCCAGGCGCCGTTCCGCGAATCGCAGGATCGCCGCCACAATGTCGCCGAATCCGCGATGTTCCTCGTCCTGCAAGCGCACCACCCAAGGCTCGTCGCTGACAATCGGCAGACTCATGCGCGCGGGCTGCATCTTTTCGCAACCCAGGCTCACCACCATCAACTCGCCGCCAAAATTCGGATGCAGCGCCATGTTGCGCAGCGTGCGAATCGGGATCTCCGCCCCTGGCGCGTTGATCGCCACGCCGCAGCCATAAGGATGCGTCACGGCCATCACATCGTCGACGTTCGGATAGCGCGGCAGTAGCGTTTCCTTGATCCGCTTCACCGCGAACTCCACCGTCGGTGCGACGCATTGCACCGTCGTCGAAATGCCCAAAATATTGCGCGTACCCGCCGTGCCGTCGGCGTTCGGATAGCCGTCGAACGTCACACTGGACAAAGGCTCGCCGGTTCGCGCCTGCCCAACCACATCGGAAAGCGAACCCAACACGGGAGGCTCGGGCAACCCCAAACGGTCCTCGCGAACCCAATCGCCGGCCGCGATCGGACGCGTCGCATAGCCGATCGTGACGCCATAGCGAACTACCGGCGCGCCTTCGGCAATGTCTCGCAGCGCGACCTTATGCGCCTGTGGAATGCGCTCGCGCAGTGTGAGGCCATCGGCAAAAACGGTACCCGCTTCGAGGCCTCCGGGATTGACGAGAATCGCGACATTGTCCTCAGGCTGGACCCTGACATAGAGCGGCTGCATGTTGTGGGAGCGGAGCTATCCTGTAGTGTATCCACATCACCATGAAGTTTCGTCTGGACGGAAAAATCGCACTCATTGTCGGTGCCGGATCGGGCATCGGAAAAGCCACTGCGGAGGCTATGGCGGAATCCGGAGCCACCGTCGTGGGCGCGGATCTGAAGGGCGCGGAATACAAGCTCGACATCGGCGATCCCGCCGCTGTCACCGCCACTGTTGACGCCATTGCCGCCGCGCACGGCACCATCGACATCCTGGTGGTGACGCCCGCCGTGAACGTCCGCAAGAAGCTCCTGCAGTACACCGATGAGGAACTCGACCGCGTCGTGGACCTGAACCTCAAAGCCAACTTCCGCATCACGCGCGCCGCTGCGCAAGTGATGAGCCGCAACCCCAATGGCGGCAGCATCGTGCTCACTTCTTCGATTCGCTCCGTCACCGTCGAACAGGGGCAGGGCATTTACGCGGCCACCAAGGCCTCGCTCGTACAGCTTGCGCGAGCCTTCGCCGTCGAACTCACGCCGCTGAACATCCGCGTCAACGCCATCGCCCCCGGCATCGTCGAAACACCGCTCACCTCGCAGATCAAGAACAACGAGGCCTGGTACAGCGCCTACGCGAATCGCAACGCCATGAAGCGCTGGGCGCAACCGGAAGAGATGGCCTGGCCCATCGTCTTCCTTTCTTCGCCCGCCGCCAGCTACGTAACGGGCACC
>JAFDVT010000090.1 GCA_018268875.1 Acidobacteriota bacterium | reverse complement strand
GCGGTCGCAATGGCGAACCAGCGTCGAACCTGCTGGGGCACCAGTTGCGGCAGTCCGGATTGCACTGGACTCGTCTGAAAACCGGCACGCCACCGCGCCTGGACGCGAGGTCGATCGACTTTTCTCGGTTCGAACCCCAGGATGGCGACCCGGACCCCACGCCGTTCTCCTTTTTGACGGGGAAGATCGACCGGCCGCAGATCCGGTGCTACATCGCCTACACCAACGAGCGCACACACGAGGTTCTGAGGAACGGCGTGCCACGTTCACCGCTATATAGTGGACAGATTGAAGGCGTTGGTCCCAGATATTGCCCATCGATAGAAGACAAGGTGGTCAAATTCCCCGACAAGACCCGTCATCAGATCTTTTTGGAGCCCGAAGGACTGGACACCAACGAGATTTACGTCAACGGGATGTCCACCAGCATGCCGATCGACGTCCAGGAGGCGATGGTGGCCTCCGTCGAGGGGCTGGAGGACGCTGAGATGATCCGTCCGGGGTACGCCATTGAGTATGACGCCATCGATCCCCGGGAATTGCACCATACCTTGGAGGTAAAGTCGCTGCCGGGGTTGTACCTCGCCGGGCAGATCAACGGAACCTCCGGGTACGAAGAAGCGGCCTGCCAGGGATTGATTGCCGGGATCAACGCGGCGTTGAAGCTACAGAACGCCGATCCTTTGGTCCTGAGCCGTACCGATGGGTATACGGGAATCCTGGTAGACGACTTGATCAGCAAGGGTGCGGACGAGCCGTACCGGATGTTCACGTCGCGTGCGGAGTTCCGGCTGCACCTGCGGATCGACAACGCGGACGAGCGTTTGACGCCTTTTGGGCGTCGCGTGGGGCTCGTGCAGGACGACCGCTGGGCCATTTTCGAGAAGAAGCAGGCGCAAAAGCGTGTGATCGCCGGGCTTTTGTCCGGGAATCGGACCGGATCGGTAGAGGGTACGGCGATTGCGGGTAGCGATCGGCCGACGTTGCAGACCTGGTTACGGCGTCCTGAGGCGTCGATTGGCATCTTGAGCGGGTGGCTGGAGTCCCAATTGGGGGATCGGGCGATAGGCGGAGTTCTGACGACCGTCGAAACCGAGACGAAGTACGACGGCTACATCCAGCAGCAGATCCGGCAGATGGCCCGCCTCAAAGAGTCGGAAGGACGACTGATCCCGGCCACATTCGATTACCGTGGGGTTCCCGGGCTATCGACCGAGGTGGTACAGAAACTGGAGCGGGTACGGCCGGAGAGTTTGGGTCAAGCGCAGCGAATTCCCGGGGTAACCCCTGCGGCCATCGCCGTCATCGACTGCTATTTGTCGATTTCGCAGCGCTAGTGTTTCACGTGAAACACCGGGCGGGTCCTGTTTCACGTGAAACAGCCCCACTCGAAAATCCTAGTGATAATATGAAGGACATTGTGAGCAAGACGATCGCGGTCACAAATCAAAAGGGCGGGGTCGGCAAAACGACCACCACCATCAACCTGGCGGCCTCGTTGGCGGCGAATGACCTTCGCGTGCTGATCGTGGACATCGACCCGCAGGGGAACTCGACCACCGGCCTCGGAATTGCCAAGACCCCGGAGCTTGCGACGATTTACGACCTGCTATTGGGCGAAAAATCGGTGGCCGAGACGGCCCAGAAGACCGAATGCCTGGGTCTGGACATCGTTCCAGCGAACCAGAACCTGGTCGCCGCCAACCTGGAACTCGTCGACGAAAGCGAGCGTGAGTTCCGCCTACGCGACAAGCTGCTCGCCGTGAAGGACAACTACGACTTCATCCTGATCGACTGCCCCCCGGCGCTGGACCTCCTGACACTGAACGCCCTACTAGCCGCCGACGCAGTCATCATCCCGATCCAGTGCGAATTCTTCGCCCTGGAGGGCATTTCGCAGTTGATGGAGACCATCCAAGGCGTCCGCGACGGGTTCGACCACAAGATTAGTGTCGAAGGCATCCTGTTAACCATGTACGACGACCGGGCCAACCTCACCAAGATGGTGGCCCAGGATCTGCGCGATTTCTTTAAGGATGAGGTCTTCCAGACCGTGATCCCGCGTTCCATCCGCCTCGCCGAGGCCCCCAGCCACGGCAAACCGATCATCCTGTACGATGTAAGGTCCAAGGGCGCGGAAAGCTACATCCAGCTCGCCAAGGAAATCCTGGAACGCAACCGGAACAAAGCCGACGCTATCCCGAGTACCGCTACGACGACAACGACGACCACCACCACCACGACAAACCATGAGTAACGATAAGCGCAAAGTTTTGGGCAAGGGCATTTCCGCTTTGTTGCCATCCCGGCCTTCTTCCGGGACCGCCGCGGCTGCTACCGCCGCTACGCCCGCTCCCGCTGTGGCTCCCGTTGAGGCGCCCCTGAATGCGGTGATCGACCTCGCCGTGGATCAGATCGAGCCGAGTCCCCACCAGCCGAGGCATGTCTTCGAACAAAGCAAGCTCGAAGAACTGGCCCAGTCGATCCGCGAGAATGGCATCATTCAGCCGCTGGTGATCCGGCGCAAACCGAATAGCGACCGTTACGAATTGGTGGCCGGCGAACGCCGCCTCCGCGCGTCCAAGATCGCGGGTCTTCCGAAAGTCCCCGTCATCATCCAGGACTTTGCACCGGATCGGATTCTCGAGATCGCGCTCATCGAAAACATCCAGCGCGAAGATCTGAACCCGATCGAACTCGCCATCGCCTACGACCGCCTGAACCGCGAACTTGGCCTGTCGCACGACCAGATCGGCCAGCGCTGCGGCAAGGACCGCAGTTCGGTGGCGAACACCATCCGCCTACTGAAATTGCCGGAACCCGTTCGTGATATGGTTCGAGACGGGTCGCTATCGATGGGGCAGGCGCGAGCCTTGCTCCCACTGGAACATGCGGCCGAAATGGTGAAGATGGCGGAGAAGGCCGTCGCACAGGGATGGACGACGCGGCAGATGGAAACCCAGGTCCGGCTGACGCTGGAGCCTGCAAAGCCAAAGGCCGAAAAGGTCGAATCGCGGCAGGATCCCAACATCCGGTCGGCGGCGCAGGAACTGGAACAGCATCTGGGCACGCGGGTACGGATCGTCGAACAGAACGAAAACCGCGGCAAGATCGAGATCGAATATTTTTCGCAGGAAGAACTCATGCGGCTGCATGAGACGTTGCTGGGGAAGTGAGTTTTATGGTGCCGGTGGTAGGACTTGAACCTACGACCTACGGCTTATGAGACCGTCGCTCTAACCAGCTGAGCTACGCCGGCACACATGATGGGAAACGCCGAAACGCTTCCCATTCAACAGCATACAAGCTTTTGACGCTGTCTGTCAAATTCGTAATATATATTACGCTTGACGTTGTGACTGTGCGATTTTGCCTAGCGCGTACGCCAGCGCTCCCGCGCCCAGCGTTTTGATCAGCGTGGGGTGCTGCGAATAGAACTCGCTGATCTGGTCGATCACGCCGGGTTCCTGCTGCTGCGCGGTTTCGGCCAGCGCCTGGATTTCCTCGGGCGACACTTGCGCCGCTTCCTGGGGCGTGAGCTGGCGGAGTCCACCCTGGCTCATCATGCTCTGCAGGATGCCACCGAGGGCGCCACTGCCGAGGATCGCACCAAGGCCACCACTTGCGGCTGGTGCCTGCTGCTGTCCGCCACCACCGAAGATCGCGCCCAGGATACCGCCAAGGCCGGATTCTTCTGTCGCCTGCTGGCGCTGCACACCGCCGCCGCCGCTCATCATCTGCTGCATGATCATCGGTCCGGCGACGGACAGAAGGGTGTTCAGTACGGACGCCTGTTGCGAGCCGCTGGAGTTGCCGAACAAGCCGCCGAGCATGCTGGCGAAAGGCGGCGTCTGATCGGAGCGGAAAGCCTCCGCCAGACCGCCCGCCAGGCTGCTGGAGGACAATTGCCCGGCAATGTTATCGAAGTCGTTTTCGACATTGCGGTCGGGACCCGCAATGTTGGGGTCGTCGACGACGCTGCCGTATTCGCGCAAAATATCTGAGAGATCCATGAAAACTACGTGCTCCTGTTGAACGGACGCGGCGCCTGCTCGACTTCGCCGTTTTCCAGAACGAGGATATCATCTATTGCAATGGAACAGTTGCCGCTGCTGCTGGGACGCGCCGGTAAGTACCTGACGGTGGCCGAATTCACCGACATGCTGCGGGGCATGCTGGAAGAAGTGTTCCCGGACGTCTGGCTGGCCGGCGAGATTTCCGGCTGCAAGCAACAACCGAGCGGACACATCTATTTCACCTTGAAGGACGGCGAAGCGGTGATCAGTTGCGTGGCCTACCGCAGCGCCGTCCGCTATCTGAAGTTCAAGCCTCGTGACGGGGTGGCGGTGCTGGCGCGAGGCCGGGTCGACATCTGGCCTCCCAGCGGGCGCTATCAACTGATCGTCGAAGCGCTGGAACCGCAAGGGCAGGGAGCCCTGCAAGCCGCCTTCGAAAAGCTGAAAAACACCCTCGCCGCCGAAGGACTATTCGATAGCGCCGTAAAAAAGCCCCTACCGCCACTGCCACAGCGCGTGGGCATCATTACCTCGCCCACCGGGGCAGTGATCCAAGACATGCTTCGTATCCTGGATCAGCGCTTTTCGGGGCTCCATTTGCGGTTGTACCCGGTAGCGGTGCAAGGCGAAGGTTCCGCTGACCAGATCTGCCAGGCCTTGGAATACTTTTCCGAATCCGGCTGGGCGGATGTCGTGATCCTGGCGCGCGGCGGCGGATCGCTGGAGGATTTGTGGAGCTTCAACGAGGAACGGGTGGCCCGGGCCATTCGCGCGTCGACCGTTCCGGTCATTTCGGCGGTCGGACATGAGACGGATTACACGATCGCGGATTTCGCCGCCGACATGCGAGCGCCGACTCCCTCGGCCGCCGCAGACCTGGTGATCCAATCCAAGTCGCGGTTGAGCGAACGTCTGTCGCACCTGGAACAACGCCTCCATCAGCGGGCGCAATTCGGCATCGCACAGCTAGGCAAGCGGTTGTACGAACGGGGGATGGAGCGGGCGGCGCTGCTTCTTCGCCGGCGCTTGGGCCGGCTCCAGCAGTGGAATGACGAGCAGGACTTTCAACTGCAGTCCCGAATGCGTGCGCTCGTGCAACGGCATCACCGCGGGCTTGATCAACTGAGTTCGCGTCTGCGAAACCTGGACGTTCGAATTCAACTGTCGCAGGCGGCGCGGCGAAAGCAGGCATTGGACGCTCGTTTGGTTGCCGCGATGCAAAATCGCCTGGGGCGGGCAAAGCATTCTCTGTCCCAGGACGCGGTACGGCTGGAACAGTTGAGCCCGCTGAAGATTCTGGAACGCGGGTACGCGCTGGTGTTGAAAGAGGACGGGCGGCTGGTAAAGTCGCGTTCCGATGTCAAGACCGGCGACGATGTGTCGATCCGCCTGGCGCAGGATGTCGTAGCGGCGAAGATCCGGTGAACACGGGAATCTCCCTATGCCATCTCAAAGCCTTTCCAAGGGCTAACTGCTACATTCCTAGTAGTTATCCACATGCTTAGCCGGGAACTACTGTGAAACCCTGTGCGGGAAATGCCGGTAGCGCAGTATCCCTCTATTACTTCTGCGGCTCGTACACAGAATAGTCATCCGGTAAGTCTTTACGTATGAGCAGCATACGGCAAAGTACACGCATTCCACAGCATAGACTAGATCGGTATATCTATTGAGTATTCTTATTTAGGAAGAAAGAATAGAATTCGCACGGCGCTGCCGGTGAGCTTCATACAAGATGACGCTGGCGGCGACGGCGGCATTGAGCGATTCTACTTGCGCGGTAGGAATTTCCACCGGCAAGCATTGTTTCCGCCAGTTCGCGGCCAAACCGGAACCTTCGTTTCCGATCCAAATCCCACAGGCTGTGGATAAATCTACTAGATCGATCGTAGTTCCGTCACCTGGGACAGCGCCGTACCAAGGAAATACGGAGAACTCGGAGACATCGTCCACGGCATAGCGAACTGGCAGCCGAAATAGCGAGCCTGCCGACGCGCGTAGCGCTTTGGGGTTCCACGGATGGACACAGCCCTTTAAACAAATGACACCGGTGGCGCCAAAGGCCTCCGCGGACCGGATGATGGTTCCCAGATTGCCGGGGTCCTGGATGCCGTCCAAAAAAACGACGAGGGGCGTGCCGGATAGCCTCAGTTCGCGCGCCGGGGGACGAACGAGCGTCAGGACGCCTTGCGAATGGTCAGTGTCTTTGAGTTCACGGAAGATGCGGGAGTCGAGTTCCTCGACAGGACCCGTCCATTCCTCGGGCAGGCGCGATGTGGCGGCGTCGATCAGGACACGGTCGATCGTGACTCCGCTGCGGAGCGCTTCGACCAGCAGGTTGGGTCCTTCGGCGATGGCCAGACCGTCCTCGGTGAGCCCGCCCTTGTCCAAAGCCTT
>JAFDVT010000008.1 GCA_018268875.1 Acidobacteriota bacterium | reverse complement strand
TTTCTTGTGCCATATGTCCCGAGTTTATCGCACAGGCTGGCAAGTCACGCCACTCGCAGCCCGGGGGCGCGGCTTTTGCTGGGCTTTACGACGATTTCCACGTCGTGGCCCAGCGCGACCAGAAACCGCATGAGGCGCTCCACCGAATAGCCGCGGAACTGGCCTGAGAGAATCGCGGATACTTTCGGCTGATCGATCCCCATCAACTCCGCCGCTGCGGCCTGCGTCAAACGCCGGCGCGTTAGTACCGTCTGGATCTTCAACGCAAGCCCGGCCTTCACCGCGTGTTCCTCGGCGTCGGGCAAGCCTAGATCCGCAAAGACGTTTCCCGAACCTTCCGTGATCTCCAGTGTTCTCTTAGCCATTTTCCAACTCCTCGCGCAAACGTTTTAACCTTTGCCGGATTCGTTCGATATCGAGCCTCGGCGTCGCGATCCCCGTCTTGGATTTCTTCTGAAACGCGTCGATCACATAGATCGCATCACCTATGCTCACCGTGTATACCGTCCGGAATGTTCCCGCCGCATCGGAAACCGCAATCTCCATCACGCCACCGCCAAGTCCTCGCATGGGTTTGGAACAGCGCCCGATAGTGCCCAACTGTGCCTGGTAGAGATCAAACCCGATCTGATCCCGCACCGCCGAGGGAAAGCCGCTCACTATGGCGCGCGAGTTTGCCACCCAATTGACCTTCTTCACGAATCGTCATACCAATAGTGGCATATTTACAGGAAAACAAAGAGGGCGGCCATACGAGCGCCGCCCTTTCCTGAATCGACTACTGCGCGCCGCTCGTCGGCGAGCCGGCTCCTGGAGCCTTTGTCTGGTGGTAATTCGGATACTCGGGACGCTTGGGCATGGCCGGCGGGGGATTCTTCTGCAGTTCCTGCATCGCCACCTCGATCGCCCGCTCCAACTGCGTGTCCTTGCCCTGACGCCAGGCCTTGGGATCCAACTCCACCTCGACGTCCACGCCCGTGCCGTGGTTCTCTACTTCCCACTTGCCCTCCGGCGTGAAGAACGCGAAGTGCGGCGCGGTGACCGAACCGCCGTCGATCAACGTCGGGTAGCCGCCGATGCCGACCAAGCCTCCCCAGGTGCGCTTGCCTATCACAGGACCTAGCTTCGCGCGCTTGAACAGCCACGGCAGCAGGTCGCCGCCGGAACCTGAGTACTCGTTCGCCAACATCACCTTGGGACCGTTAATCAGCATGCCCGGCGTCGTGTACACTTCGCCTTCGCGGGAGGCCCAGTAACTCCATATCGGACGACGCAGATGGTCGATGATGTAGTCCGCCGCCTGGCCGCCGTGGTTGAACCGCTCGTCGATCACCACGCCTTGTTTATCGGTCTGGGAGAAATAATACCGATTGAAGTTGCGGTAACCGCCGCCCGCCGTATCCGGCAGATGCATGTAGGCAAGTTTGCCGCCGCTGGCTTCGGAAACGCGCTTGCGGTTGTCTTCCATCCACGCCAACTGGCGCAGCGGAACCTCGTCGCCCAGCGGAATCACCGTCACGTCGCGCGAACCCGAACCGTCCGCGTTCGGACCTACCGTCAACAGCACCGACTTGCCGGCCATCGCCTGGAACCGCTCGTACACGTTGTCGGTGTCGCGCAGGTCCACGCCGTTGACCTTCAACAGGTATTCGCCGGTCTTGACGCCCACGCCAGGCTGCGTCAGAGGCGCGCGCGTATTCGCGGTCCAGTTGTCGCCTTCATAGACGCGGGCAAACCGGTAGCGGCCGTTTTCGAGCGAATAATCGGCGCCCAGCAAGCCTCCGCCGATGCGCTTCGGCTGATTCGGATTGTCGCCACCGCTCACGAACAGGTGGCCGACCGAAAGCTCGCCGAGCATCTCGCGGAACAGGTAGTTCAAGTCATTGCGGCTGGCGACGCTCGACAGGTACAAGCCGTAGCGTTCGGCCGCCGACTGCAAGTCCAGACCGTGGTACTTCGGGTCGTAGAAGAAGTCGCGCTCGATGCGCCACACTTCCTTGAACATCTGCGCCCATTCGGCTTTGGGATCCACCATTGCTTCCATCTGGTCCAGCTTCAACGTGCCTTCGGCAGGCTTGGCAGGCTGCGCCGTGCCCTGAATCGACCAGCGCCCCTGGCCGTGCGACAGCAGGATCTTTTCGCCGTTGGCGGACACTTCATAACCGCCGGCGGCGGCCAGGAACACATCCGCTTTCCGCTTCGACAAATCGAACTTGTAGAGCGTGGCCAAAGGACTGGTGGCAGCGGCGGCGATCACCGGGCGCTCGGTGTAGAACAGAATGCCGGTCTTGCCCGCGTTCAGATCCGTGTAGTTCCGGGCGGGCAAGGGCAGCGGAAGAATGCGCTGGCCGATGCCGTCAAAGTCGATCTTGACCTCGACGGTTTTGCCCCCGTCGGGCTTCTTTTCGTCTTTCTTGTCTTCCTTCTTCTCGTCCTTCTTGTCGTCTTTGTTGGCTTCGGGCGCGACCTTCTCCTCGTCGCTTTCCGGCGCCAGCGGCGACGGGTCGCTCTTCGACAGCACCGCCAGGTAAATCGTGCTCGACACCGGGCGATTCGTGCTCGTCATGTCCAACCCGGTGCGAGACGGACCCGCGTCGGTGGAGGACATGAAGTACAGGTACTTTCCGTTGCGATCGAACACCGCGTCGCTCGCCTCGCTCATGCCGTCGGTGATCTGCGTGGACTTGCCATCGGCCAGCGAATACACAAACACGGCGCTCAGGTGATTGCGCAGATCTTTGTTGTAGGCGATCCATTTGCTATCCGGCGACCAACGCGGACGAATCGAATAGCGCCCGCCGTCGTAGGTGCTGGCGTCGATGCGAGTCGTCTTGCCGGAGTCGATGTCCAGGTACCAGGCAGCGTTCTTCTTGTCGACGTAGGACAGCTTTTTGGAATCGGGCGCCCAGGCGATGTCGTAATAAAACGTCGGCTTGTCGTCCAGCTTGAACTTCTTCACTTCGCCGCGGCCCGTCTGGTCCCGCATGTGAAGTTGATATTCGCCGCTTTCGTCGGAAAAGTACGCGATCCAACGGCCATCGGGCGACCACGCGGGACTCCGGTCCGCGACGCCCGACGTATTGGTGAGATTGCGAACATCGCCCTTTTCGGCGGGAATCGTGTAGATGTCGCCGCGAGCCTCGACGACCGCGCGTGCCCCGGTGGGCGAGATGTTGCCGCTGGCGATGCGCTGCCCGGTCTTCTCGATGCGCGGACGTACGCCGGCCAGGTCACCGTTCAGATTGATGTTCACCGGCGTGGATTTTTTGCTCTTCAGGTCGTACAGGTAAATCGACCCGAACTGCTCGTAGGCGATGGCTGAAGCTTCGCCGCGCGCAGACTTGATATCGAGCCCCTTGGGTTCCAGCAACTGCGTGACTTTCTTCGACGCGGGATCGTAGGAAAACAGCGTGTACGGGCCGTTACGGTCGGACAGGAAGTACACGGTGCCGCCAATCCACATCGGCGTATGGTCGTTCGAAGTGGTGCGGGGAACCGCGGTGACGCTCGAATCCGCCAGATTCGCGATCCAGATCGTCGTCGCGCGCCCGCCGCGGTAGCGCTTCCAGGCGTCGTCGGCGCGTTCGTACGGCATGTACGCCATCTGTTTGCCATCGGGCGAATAGGATCCGGCCAGCGCGATCGGCAGCGGAATGGGCGTCGGGAACCCGCCTTTCAGGTCCACCAGGAACAGGCGAGGCTTGTTGTCCACCCAACTTCCCTGGTTGCGAAACAGAATCTGTTTGCCGTCGGGAGTCCACGCATCGGCGACGTCGGTGGCCGGGTGAAACGTCAGACGCTTGGGCACGCCGCCCGTGACCGGAACCGTGTAGACGTCGATGTTGCCGTCATAATCGCCGGTAAATGCAATGGTCTGCCCGTCGGGCGAAAAAATGGGGTTGGTTTCGGTGCCCGGACCGGACGTCAGACGCGCCGCTTCCCCGCCCGCGCGAGGCACGATCCACAGGTCGTCGGCATAGACAAATACGATGTGTGTCTTACTTACGGTGGGAGAACGGAAAAGGGTACGTCCGTCGGCCAATAGGGCAGCGGCGGCCGCCAGAAAAAGCAAGAAACTCTTGATCATGGTGGTTACGACTCCAGGTTAGACGTTTTTACGCGGGAAACGAACTGTTTGTTTCAACTACTTTTGCGCCCGTTGCGGGGTGAAGGTTTTCTTGAGGTAGACAACCGCGCGATCCGGCCGCACTTCGATCCGTTCGACGTTGTTGCCCATCTCGAACCGTTCGTCGATGTGTGCCTGAGGATACAGGGGACGGAAGAACGTACGAATGAGAAAATCCAAAACCGTGCCCGAGGCGCGGATGCCGGAAATTTCGACGCTGAGCAACTTCACCGTCGCGTACCCGCCGCCGGACTGGATCGCCACGCCCACGGCCATGGGACGTTCGCCCTCAATCAATTTTTCAACCAGCCAGCCGGGCTTGGTTCCCTTGGCGTGCTGCATCTTCAAAAGATCGATCAGCGCGCGCCCGGTGGCGGAATTGTCGCCGAACTGCACTGCCGGTTCGCGCATGCCCTGCGGAATCTCCTGCGGAAGCTTCCAGCGCGACCATGCGTTGACCTCCGCCGGGGTAAACGTATAGATCGAACCCGGCTTGGCGCGATCATTTTTTATCTCATCGAATTTTCTCTGGCAGGAGGCCGCATCGTTGGCGGCCAGGAGGGTCGTTGCGGCGGCGAGATGGAGAAGTACCCTCACACGACCAAGTATACCCACCATCTGCGATATTCTAGGGACTTCGCCGTGTTGCTCGAACTAAAAGACATCCAAAAGAAGTTTGGAGGCGTTACCGCGCTACGCAGCGGCAACCTTTCCGTCAAAGCCGGCGAGGTCCACCTGTTGATGGGGGAAAACGGCGCCGGCAAGTCCACGATGATGAAGATCGTCGCGGGCATGTACCAGCCGGACGGCGGCGAAATCCGCTGGAACGGACACCGGGTGCAGTTTGCCAACCCGGCGCAGGCCGCCGAAGCCGGCATCGCGATGGTGCACCAGGAATCGCTGCTGTTCCCGCATCTCACGGTTGCCGAAAACATTTACCTCGGCCGTACCGGAGGAATGGTCGTCCATCGCCGGCAGATGCTCGACAAGGCCCGCAAGCTCATTGAAGATCAACGCTTTCCGCTACAGGCGGACTGGCCGGTCAGCAAACTGTCCCCGGCCGGCAAGCAGATGGTGGAGATCTGCCGCGCCGTGTCGCTCGGTTCGAGCCTGCTGATCTTTGACGAACCGACGTCGTCGCTGTCGGAATCGGAAACGCGCGAGGTCTTCCGCATCGTCAAGAACCTGCGCGACCGCGGCATGGGCGTAATCTACATCACCCACCGGCTCGAAGAGTTGCGCACGATCGGCGATCACGTCACCGTCCTGCGAGACGGCGCTACGGTGCATTCGAGTCCACTGGCCGAGCTCGACACCCAGGGATTGATTCGTCACATGGTGGGCCGCGAAGTGAACGCGCTGTATTCGCGCACCCCCGTGCCGCCAGGCGAACCGCTGCTTGTCATCGAAAACCTGAACCGCAATCCGCTGCTGCAAAACATCAACCTGACGGTCCGCGCGGGAGAAATCGTCGGCATGGCGGGACTGGTCGGCGCTGGCCGCACCGAACTCTGCCGCGCCATCTTCGGCGTCGACGAACCGGATTCCGGTGTCATTTCGGTGGACGGCAAGCCGGTGAAGGCGAAGCACCCGCGCGAAGCGGTGCAAGCGGGCGTCGCCCTCATCACCGAGGATCGCCAGAAGACCGGCCTTGCCACGCTCCTGCCGATCGCCTGCAATGTGACCATGGCCAATCTGGACTGCATCAGTTCCTACGGCGCGCTGGACCTGCAGCGCGAAAAGGCCATGACCTCCGAATACCAGGCGAAGTTGCGGATTAAAATGAATGGCCCGGCGCAACTGGCCGGACGCCTCAGCGGCGGCAATCAGCAAAAGGTCGTGATTTCCAAGTGGCTCGCCACGGGAGCCAAAGTATTTCTGTTCGACGAACCGACGCGAGGCATCGACGTCGGAGCAAAGGTGGAAGTGTTCCAAGTGATGGATGAGTTGGCCCGCAACGGAGCGGCCATTCTGATGGTGAGTTCGGAACTGCCGGAAATTCAGCAGGTGGCCGACCGGATCGTCGTGATGCGCCAGGGCAAGATCAGCGGCGAATTGCCGGGAGGCGCAAGCCAGGAGGACATTATGCATCTGGCGGTGTTCGAAACCGAGTCCGGACGGTTGCCCGGCGAAGACGAAGGGACCGTTCAGTAACTCATCATGCTGCAGCGCCTGCTTCCCTTCCTCACTCTCATCACGCTGTTTGTCTCGCTGTCGATCGCGAGCCCCAACTTTCTTACCAAGCTGAACCTGTCCACCGTCGTGCGCCAGACGGCCGTGATCAACATCATCGCCCTGGGCATGACGTTGATCATCATTACGTCCGGCATCGATCTTTCGGTCGGCGCGATCCTGGCCCTATCCGGCTTTGTCGGCGCCAAGGCGATGGAAGCCGGTTATTCCATCCCGCTGGCGATCGTCATCGGACTGTCGGTGGGCACCGTCTGCGGACTCATCAACGGCCTTCTGATCACGCGCCTGAAGATCAACCCGTTCATTGTCACGCTGGGCATGCTCGGCGTGATCCGCGGCACGACGTTGACCATCTCCAATGGTCTGCCCGCTTCCGGCATCCCCGAAAGCTTCAGCTTCCTCGCCACCGGCACGTTTCTGCATCTGCCGCTGGTGTTGTGGATCCTGGTTGCCTGCGCCCTCGCTATGCATTTTGTGCTCGAGTACACCAAGCTTGGCCGCTATGCGTTTGCCATCGGTTCGAACCCCGACGCCGCCTACTATGCCGGTGTTCCCGTGTCGTTCCACTTGACCTTCGTTTACGCGATCGCAGGCCTGCTCACCGGGCTTGCCGCGATGATCGAAGCCTCGCGCCTGATGACCGGGCAGCCCACCGCGGGCCAAGGTTACGAACTGCAGGCCATCGCC
>JAFDVT010000089.1 GCA_018268875.1 Acidobacteriota bacterium | reverse complement strand
GGCAACGACCGCGCGCTGGCAGAGGTTCTGAACTCGTCCCGGCAACCTCGCGCCATCAAGCATCGCGCGCAGACCCAATTGGAAGGCTTCAACGCCGCGCGCAAGGAACTCTTAAGCGTCGCGTCGCTGTTGCGCGATGCGCAGGCCGCGGAACGCATCGAGGGCGACCGCGCGTTTCGCGTCCTGCAAGGCTACGACACGGTGCCCCACACGCTCGCCGCCGGTTCGGACGTCCGTCTCAGCCATGCGATTGACAAGGTGGAATGGCGCAAAGGCGGCGTTACGCTACGCGGCACTTGCGGCATCGACGGAAGCTCGTTTCAGGTCCGCGCCGCCAAGGCGATCTTCACTGTTTCGCTCGCCGCCCGCCGTGGCATCGTGTTCGATCCCGTACCGCAGCACGTCGAAGACGCGTTCGCCCGGTTCGAACTCGGCCGCGTCTTCCGCATCACCTTCCGCTTTGCCGATCGCTTTTGGGAAAAGCAGGAAAACCTGCGCACGGCGGGCTTTCTGATCGCACCCAAGCAAGCCTTCCCCACCTGGTGGACGACAAACCCCGTGCTCACGCCGCTGCTCACCGGTTGGGCCGCGGGACCCGCCGCGGACGCCCTCGCCGGTCTCGATGAGCAGGCCCTTGTTACCCAGGCGCTGCATTCGCTCCGCAACATTCTTGGCATGCGCGGCATCCCGCGTCCGCAGGCGGTGCATTTTCACGACTGGTCGCGCGATCCTCTGTTCGGCGGCGCCTACAGCTACGTCAAGGCTGGAGGCTTGGGCGCGCGCGCCGTCGTTCGCAAACCGGTGGACGGCACCCTGTACTTCGCCGGCGAAGCCACCGCTCCCGATGGCGCCGGCGGAACCGTCCATGGAGCCATCGCGTCCGGCATTCGCGCGGCGCGCCAAGCCTCCGATGCTACGCTGAAGTAGCTTGCATACGGCAACCAAAGCAACGCAGCGCCGCGTCGCCATTTTACTGGCGACCCTGCTGTCGTTCTTTGCCATCGCCATCTATTCGCCGCTGCACGTCCATGAAAACGGCGACCCCAAGAAGTGCTCGCTCAACGACATCGAACATCAGGTTGCCGATGCCGTCGCCCCAGTCCTTGACCTTCCGAAACCCACCGCCGAACAGGTTCGCCTCGAAGCGCCGGCCATCCCCGCGCCCGCTGACGTAGCCGTTCTCGCCGCCACTTCGCGCGGCCCTCCCGCCTCCTCCCTGTCCTAACTCGCTGTACCCATCACATCGGAATAAGATCCCAGGGAGGTCCGCATCTTCATGCGGTTTTTGCTGTATTTCCTGTCTGCGGCCGTCTGCGTTTATGCGCAGGCCACCGCCACCATTACGGGCGTCGTGACGGACCCCGCCGGCGCCTTGATTCCCGGAGCCCATGTCACCGTCGCCAACGCCCTGAGCGGACTTACGCTTTCGGCAACCACCAACGCCGGCGGCGTCTATACGATCACCAATCTGCCGTTCAATACGTACCGGCTCACGGTAAAGCAGGAAGGCTTTGCCGTCACCTCGCAGCAGGTGGCGCTGCGCACCAACGTACCCTTCACGGCGGACGTTCAACTCGCGCTCGCCGGCAAGTCCGAGGTAGCCAACGTTACAGCGTCCGAACAAACCGAACTCATCAACGTCGAAGCCACCGGTACGCGAACCGAACTCAGCCAGACGATGATCGAGAAGCTGCCCATCCCGCCCGGCAACCGCGGCGTCGAGGCTGTCCTGCTGACGTTCCCCGGCTTTGCACAGAACGCCAACGGCGCCATCCATCCGCGAGGCGCGCATAACCAGATGACCTTCGTCGTCGACGGCATGCCCATCACCGATCAGTTGACCGGCGCCTTTGCCACCTCGCTCGACACCAGCATCGTGCAGAACATCGAACTGTTCACCGGCGACACGCCCGCCGAATATGGACTCCGCACCGCCGCCGTCGCCAACATCACGACGCGCACCGGGCTCGACAGCGGACGCATGTTCCAGGGCAGCGTGCAGGCCTCGTATTCACAGTTCGACAACCCCGGCCAGCTTACCCAGTTCAGCGGCGGCAACGATCGCTTCGGTTACTTCGCTTCGTTCAGCGCTATGAAGTCCAATCGATTTCTGGACTCCGTATCGCTCGACAATCTGCACAACGGCGGCAACGCCGAACGCGCCTTCGGCCGCATGGATTACCGCGCTTCGTCGAAAGACGTCCTCCGCCTCAACCTCATGGCCGGACGTTCGTCGTTCGAGCTCGCGAACCTTCGCTCGCAGCAGGCCGCGGGGCAGGATCAGCGACAGTTGTTCAAGGATTGGTCCGCGTCGCTCGGCTGGTTGCGAACCGTGGACGCGCGCACCACGCTGGACTTTACGACGTCTTTCCGCACGTCGCAGGCCTGGCTATTCGGCAGCAGGTTCGACACGCCGGTAACTGCGGACCAGGCGCGGCGGTTGTCCACCTTCAACATCGGCGGGCGTTACAACACTGTGCGCGGCATCCACACCTTGCGCATCGGCGCCGATTATCAGTACTTCCCGGTGAGCGAGAACTTCTTCTTCGGCATCACCGATCCCGCCTTCAACGACCCCGCATCGGATAACTACAACCCCGGCCT
>JAFDVT010000088.1 GCA_018268875.1 Acidobacteriota bacterium | reverse complement strand
TGACAGTTGCAACTGGATGAATGAGGTCGTCTTAATCTGGATTTTGCTCCGTGTAGGGCAAATCCCTAGTCCCCATGTTCCGATCCCGCCTTCCCCGCCGGTCGAGGCCAACGCCGCGAAGCCAGTTCCCGCGTCTCCAGCGCCCGAAAAGCGCCCTGACCTGAATCTTCTGGGTAAGACGAATACGGAAAGCGGCGAAGCCCGCCGGAACGAAAACGTCCAGTTCAACCAGATCGACAACAACGCGCAGAAAGAACTGAATACGCGGATGGGCACCAGTGCGACCATCGTGACAGAATTTCGCCCGGAGCGAAATTACTACGGGTCCGAGTTCGGCGCGCCCCTTCCGTCGATCCCGCACCTGACCGCGCTGCGCGCCCAGCCGGCTTTACACGGCAGTATTTACGCCACTCATGGCAATAGCGCGTTTTCCGCGCGATCGTTTTTTCAAGTCGGCGACGTTATGCCGGCCCGCGATAATCAATACGGCGTGAATTTGGGTGTCTCGCTGTGGAAAGGCGCGTTCCTCTCTACTGATCTTTCACAACAGAAAGTCAGTGGTTATGTGAACGGCAACATATTAATACCGCTGGATAGCGAACGGACTCCGCGTGTTACCGATCCAGCCGGATATGCGCTAATTCAGAAGTTCATTCATGCCTATCCAGCCATTAGTCCGAATCGAACCGATATTGATCGCCGCGCGTTGAACCTCAATTCCCGCCAACAAATCGATACGAGTAGCACCTCGGCGCAACTGGATCAGAAACTGTCGGCCAAAAGCCGCTTGAGTGCTCGCCACACGTTTACGTCGCAGCATATCAACGCCTTTCAACTGGTTGCCGGACAGAATCCCATCACCACCACTCGTTCGCATTCCGCAAGACTCGGCCTCGCCCATAGCTACACGCCTCGTTCACAGGCCGACTTCACGTTGGGCTTTGACCGGAACACCACGCAGTTGGTGCCCGAACCGAACGCCGTCGGTCCGCAGGTACAGATCGGGACCGCGTTTGAAAAACTCGGTCCGGGCAGCAACGTCCCACTCGATCGCGCGTACAACCGTTTTCGCGGCGCGGCACTGTTGCAGCATCGCACCGGCAATCATGCGTTTACCTTTTCCGGCGACCTGACCCGCGCCCAGTTCAATACCTACGAAGTGTCGAGCAACCGCGGCAATTATTACTTCCGCAACGATTTCGGCCGCGACGCGATCACCAACTTTTTGGAAGGCCGCGTCAGTCGTTTCAGCTACGCCTTCGGTGACCCCCAGCGGTACCACCGGGCGTGGGAGGCGAACTTTTCCGCTGGCGACGTCTGGCGCGTTCGCCCCAACCTTACGCTGTCGTATGCCGTGCGGTACACGCCCATCCCGGCGCCGCATGAAAAGACCAACCTCGATGTCATCCCGTATTCCTGCGACTGCAACAATGTCGGACCTCGCTTCGGTTTCGCCTATCGCCTTCCGAAATCCTACGGCGTCATCCGTTCGGCTTGGGGACTCCACTTTGGCGACATCTTTCCCACCACCCTGCAGCAAACGCGCTGGAATCCACCCAACTTCCTGAAGGGGGAACTGACGGCTCCCAACCTCGTCAATCCCACGGCCAGCGTCGTTATTTCTCCCACCGCCCGATCCACCTTTTCCACGTATCGCGATGGACTGCAAGCGCCCTATACGAACCACTACAACTTCAGCTGGGAAGGAACGCTAAAAGGAAATTGGCGCCTGCAAACCGGATACGTTGGTTCCCGCTCACGAAAGTTGCTGATGCTCTGGCATCTCAACCGCGCGAGGCAGGTTGCGGGAATCCCGCAAACCACCAACACGGTGCAGGACCGCCGCCCCGACCCAACCTATTTCGATTACCGCGTGGTCGAAAATGGCGCCAACGCCTACTTCGACGCCGGACGCGTCTCCGTCATCGCGCCGAACTTTCACGGCTTTACGATGGACTCGTCGTACTGGTTCAGCAAAGCGATCGACACCGGTGCCACCTACCTGAACACGGCCGCCGGCGACGATTCCCGCCAAGGCTATAGCCAGACGCCGTTTGAAGTCGCCAAGGACCTAAAAGGACCTTCCATCTTTGACCAACGCCATGCCTTCCTGCTTCGGATGAACTACGCGTCTCCGCGCTTGCGCCGCTTCCGCTGGCTCGGCGAATGGAATTGGAATGCGGTGTTTCTCGCCAAGACCGGCATGCCGTTTACGGTGATCACAGGATCCGACGGGCCGGGGTCCGGCAACGTCGACGGCGTGAATGGCGACAGGCCGAACCTGGTCGATGTCTCGCTACTCGGACTTGCCGTGAACCGTCCCGAAGTTACACTGCCTCGCGCGGCGTTCTCCACCATCGCCCCAACCGAACTGGCGGGGAACCTCGGTGTATCTACCTTTCGCCGCGGCGGTATTCGAAACCTCAATACTTCGCTCGGCCGGAGTTGGACCCTGGTTCGCGAAATGAAACTGCACTTTCGAGCCGAGTCGATTAACTTTCTCAATACTCCGCAGTTCGCCGAACCCAACCCGGACCTGAGTTCCCCGGCATTCGGAAAGATTACAAACACCCTGAATGACGGCCGTACTTTCCGATTGCAACTGCGCCTCCAGTTCTAACGGGATGGACAAGCTTTTGCGAACTTGTGACAAAAGGACAACAAAGTCGCCTTACTCCCAAGTAATCGTTCTGTAATATGCGGGTCAACACATTTGCTTTTCTTATGGCATAATGTTGAGGTCAGTTGGAAAGCGTCAGCCGGATTGTGGCCAGTTTGAGAGTTGGAAATTCGCCAGCGAACAGCTCGTTGTCACCCACCCTGTACCTCTTCAGCGACAGCATCAGGAAGTAGTCCAAGGAGTCTTTGTATGAGATTGTTCGTGGGGAATCTGCCGTTCAAGGCGAACGAGTCGGATGTCACCAGCCTTTTCCAGGATAACGGCTTTACTCCGGACAAGGTGGAGATCGTGCGGGATCGTTTCAGTGGCGATTCGCGCGGCTTTGCATTCGTGGAATTCAATGACGGCGGGCAGGGAGCGGGTGCTATTGACGCCTGCAACGGAAAAAGCCTACTAGGGCGCGCACTCATTGTGAATGAAGCACGTCCGATGACCCAGGGTGGCGGTGGCGGCGGCGAACGCCGTGGAGGCGGCCCCGGCGACCGTCGTGGTGGCGGTGGGGGACGCCGCGATTTCGGTGGCGGCGGACGCGATCGTTACTAAATAAAACGTTCGAGTACAAAAAGAAACGGGCTTCCCAACAAAGGGCTGCCCGTTTTGTGTTTTGACTTGCCGGATTATCCCCACAGTTCACGGATTGGCGCGTAATCGCCGGTGGAGGCGCCCGGAATATATTCAAAGCCGCGGCCCAGCGGGTAGTCCCGTTTGATCTGCGTCCAGTCGATGCCCAACGCCGAATAAATCGTCGCGCCGATATCTTCCGCGCGGATTTCGCGATTCAGCGACCAGCCAGGCTCCACCACCGCGTTGCCGTTGTCGTCGGTGATGCCGATCGCGCGTTTGCCGCGAATTCCGCCGCCCGCCATCATGACGGTCTGCTGCGGATGGTGGTCGCGCCCGGCCTGAACGTTCAGCGCCCCGACCGTCCGTCCGAATTCGCCCATCACAACAATCAGCGTGTCGTTCAACAGGCCGTCCTGTTTCAGATCGGCCATCAGCGGACCAAGCCCGTTGTCGAGCGTCCGCGTCGCGCTTTGCAGATTCGCGTTGGCCTGGTAGATGTTGATGTGGTTGTCCCACCCGCCGAGCGTGATCTGCACGAACCGGGTGCCCATCTTGGCGCGCAACAGATTGCGAGCGGTGATGCAGGCGTTGCCGAACGCCGTGTTGCCGTAGGCCGTGCGCTGCGTCGCGTCGAAGGTGAAGATGGACGACACCTGCGGGTTGTACATCAGCTTGCGGGCGGCCTCGTTGAAGGTCACCATTTCATCGGTGGTGTCGCCGTA
>JAFDVT010000087.1 GCA_018268875.1 Acidobacteriota bacterium | reverse complement strand
CGCAGTCCCTGGAACCGGACCGCATCGATGCCTTGATCCACCTGATCGATAGCGACGCGGGGTACCGCCTGCATCGGGCCGTGCAAAAGACCAAGGTCGCGTTATCGGCGTTCGAAGAGGCGGAGTTCCAGTTTCAGGACATGCGCAGCGTGATCCGCCGCGCCGATTTCGAAGTTTGGATCGCCGACGAGTTGCGCAGGATCGAAGATGCGATCGACGGCCTGCTGCACACCTCGGCCATCGGCAACCAGGCGGTGGACCGCGTCTTTCTCACCGGCGGCACCTCGTTTGTGCCCGCCGTACGCCGCATTTTCGAACGCCGTTTCGGAGGTTCGGAACGCATTCGCGCCGGCAACGAATTCACCTCGGTCGCCCGTGGACTGGCTCTACACGCGGCCGAAAAAATGTTTTGATTGCCTGCTATACTGGGGTCAACCCCCCGAGAAATTCCAGTCGCTAGAGGTGTCTCTACTCATGCCCCTCCCCGAAGACAAAGACCGGGCGCGCGCGCTTGGCGTCACGCTGGGCCAGATTGAAAAGCAATTTGGCAAAGGATCGATTCTTCGCCTAGGCTCCAATGAGGCGGTCGTTCCCGTCTCCGCTATCTCCTCCGGATCCATTTCGGTGGACTGGGCGCTCGGTGTCGGCGGATTTCCACGCGGCCGTATCTGCGAAATCTACGGTCCGGAATCGTCCGGCAAAACCACCATCGCCTTGCAGGTCGTCGCGCAGGCGCAAGCCAAGGGCGGCATGGCCGCCTACATCGACGTCGAACATGCGCTCGATCCGCTCTATGCCAAAGCGCTTGGCGTTGACATCGACAACCTGCTCGTTTCGCAGCCCGACTTTGCCGAACAGGCTCTGGAAATCACCGCCGCGTTGATCACGTCCGGTTCCATCGACGTCCTGGTGGTGGACTCGGTCGCCGCGCTCGTCCCCAAGGCCGAACTCGACGGCGAAATGGGCGATACTCACGTCGGCGTGCAGGCTCGCCTGATGTCGCAGGCGATGCGCAAACTCACTGGCGCGGTGGCCCGCTCCAACACCTGTCTGATCTTCATCAACCAGATTCGTGAAAAGATCGGCGTCATGTTCGGCAGCCCCGAAACCACGACAGGCGGCCGCGCGCTGAAGTTTTATTCCTCGGTCCGCGTAGACATTCGCCGCATCGCCGCGATCAAAGACGGCGACGTCGTTACGGGCAACCGCACCAAAGTCAAGGTGGTGAAGAACAAGGTGGCCTCGCCCTTCCGCGAAGCCGAGTTCGACATCATTTATGGCGAAGGCATCTCCCGCGAGGGCGACCTCGTGGATTTGGGCGTGCAGCACAATATCGTCGAGAAAAGCGGGTCCTGGTACAGCTATGAGGGCGAACGCATTGGACAGGGCCGCGAAAATGCGCGCCAGTTCCTGAAGGATCATCCGGATCTTGCGGTTCGCATCGATGGACAGTTGCGTATCGCTCTTGGCCTCGTCAAGGGTGGCGATGCCAGCGCGGCAGGAGCCTCCGCCGCGGGTGGCGACGACGCCGCTGGCGCAACGCCGATCCGCGCACCTCGCGCCAAGGCCGGCAACGCCTAAACACGCGGTTCATTTCTAAGTCGATTGCAGAGAGCGTCGTGCGAAATCGCGACGCTCTTTCCTTTTTTTGCGATACCCGAGGGCCAATTTTTACGAGCGGATCAATCTATTAACGCCCCCTTTACAAAAACGCTGGATCTGATATCGTAATCCAACGCAGCGTTCGCAAAAACTGTAAGGGGTAGATCGTCAATGTCGACAAGTCTTGCTCGCATCGCCTGTGTTCTTGCAATTTCGTCCGCCGTCTCCTTCCTCACCGGCCAGGGTTTGACCGGTTCCATCTCCGGAAGTGTTGCCGACCCGTCGGGCTCGGCCATCGCCGGGGCCGAAGTCATCCTTACCAACATCGGGACCAATCAATCCCGAACTCTCCAATCCGATTCCAATGGCGACTTTGTGTTCACGCAATTGTTGCCGTCCACCTATCGCGTCGTCGTCACGTCCAAAGGCTTCAAGCGTTACGAGCAGACGGACATCGTGCTCACCGCCACCGAACGCGTCGTACTGAAGCGCGTGGAACTGCAGGTCGGCGAACTCACGCAAACCGTCGAAGTCACCGCGGAAACCGCGCGCCTGCAAACGCAGTCGGCCGAACGCAGCGGATTGATCTCCCTCGAACAAACGCAGAACGTACCGTTGAAAGGGCGCGACTATCTCGGCCTCGTCAAGCTTTTGCCGGGCGTCATCGACACGGCGAACCGCAACGCTCCCGGCTGGAACAACCTGGGCGGCATCACCATCAACGGCAACCGCGCCGGCACGATCAACCTCACGCTGGACGGCATCTCGTCGCTCGACACCGGTTCGATGGGCGGACCTTACCTCGCGCCATCGGTGGACGCGGTCGCCGAAGTGAAGGTGCTGTTGACCAACTACCAGGCCGAATACGGCCGCTCGTCAGGCGGCACAATCAACACGATCATCAAGAGCGGCACCAAGGAATTTCACGGCGGCGCGTATTATTTTGTACGCAACGAAGCGTTGAATGCTAACGAATTCTTCCGCAATCGCGACGGTTTGGCGCGGCCGCAGTACCGCTTCAATTACCCCGGCTACTTTATCGGCGGCCCCATTCCGATGGGCAAGTTCAACAAGAACCGCGACAAACTGTTCTTCTTCTGGAGCCAGGAATTCCTGCCGCGCAAGTACCCGTCGTCGCTCCAGCGCCGTACCTTCCCGACGCAGGCGCAGCGCAACGGAGACTATTCGGCGACGCGCGACACCAACAACGCGCTGATCCTGGTGCAGGACCCGCTCAACAACAAGACACCGTTTGCCGGCAACATCATTCCCGCGAACCGGATCGACCGCAACGGCCAATCTCTGTTGAACATCTTTCCGCTTCCCAACGCCAACGACCCCACCAATAACTTCAACGCTCTGATCCAGGCGCCCATCACGCAGCCTCGCCGCGATTCGATTCTTCGCGTCGACTACAACATCGGGCCGCGCACGCAGTTTTACTGGCGCGGCATCAACGACTATGAAGCCTATAAGGGCGACTTCGACTTCGTGCTCGCCTCCAGCAGTTGGCCGCAGCTTCCGTTGAAGTACCAGATTCGTTCGGCGGGCATGGTGTCCACCTTGATCCACACCTTCTCGCCGACCATGGTGAATGAATTTACCTTCGGCGTGAACCGCGCCAAGCAGACCATCGATCCGTTAACGCAGGAAGGCCTGGACCGCAACACGCGTGCCAAGGTGACGCCCAACCTGCCGCAGTTCTATCCGCAGGCCAACCCGAGCAACCTGATTCCGAATGCGACGTTTGGCGGTGTGCCCAACGTCGCGGTTCTGAACATCGAGTCCCGCTATCCGTTCTTCGGCACCAATAACATTTGGAACTTGTCCGACAACCTGTCGAAGATCATGGGTTCGCACAACCTGAAGTTCGGCGTGTATCTGGAGCGCACCACGCGCAACGCCGCGCGCGGTTCGGCGTTCAACGGTTCGTTCGCGTTTGACCGCAACGTCAACAATCCCTACGATACGAATTACGCGTATTCGAACGCGCTGCTCGGCAGCGTATCGAGCTACACCGAAGCCACCGCTAAGCTGGCCGGCCATGCCCGTTACATCAACTTCGAATGGTTCGCGCAGGACACCTGGAAGGTCACCCGCCGCTTCACCCTCGATGCCGGTGTGCGCTTCTATTACATCCAGCCCACATGGTCCCAGAACGACGTGCTGTCGGCGTTCAGCCTCTCCACCTACGACCGCAACAAGCAGCCGCAGCTCATCCAGCCGTTCCGCAACGCCGCCGGCGTACGCGTCGGCCGCGACCCGGTTACCGGACAGGAAGTGTCCGCCGCGTCCATCGGCCAGTTCGCCTCCGGCGTCGCTCCGTTCCAGGGCATGGTGCAGTACAACGAACACCTGCAGAACACGCCGCCCATCCAGGTGGCGCCGCGCATCGGCTTCGCCCTCGACGTCTTTGGCAACGGCAAAACCGCGGTCCGCGGCGGTTTCGGAATCTTCTACGATCGTTTCAACGATGACCAGGTTCTGATCCATCGCGAATTGCCGCCCACCGTCGTGACCAACACGGCATTCAACACCACCATCGCCGATTTGCTGGGCAGCCCGTTCCGTTCCAGCCCGCCCAGCGTCACGACCATCCAGCAGGACTTTAAGCCTCCGACGGTGTACAACTGGAGCTTCGGCATCCAGCAGAACGTCGGCTTCGGCACCGTGCTCGACGTCGCTTATGTCGGCAACGTCGGCCGCCACCTGATGCAGCGCCGCAGCTTGAATGCCCTGCCCTACGGCACACGCTTCCTCCCCTCCAGCATCGACCCGACTACCGGGACCAGCCCGTTGCCTGACAACTTCCTGCGTCCCAACCCCGGCTACGCCGATATCCAGTACATCGAACTCGCCGGTACTTCCAACTACCATTCGATGCAGACGCAGATCAACAAGCGCTTCAGCCGCGGCTTCCAGTTCGGTGTGTCGTGGACCTGGTCCAAGGCCATGACCATCGTCAACGGCAATGGCGACGCGGTGAATCCGTACCTGGATTACCGCATGCGCAACTATGGCCGCGCGAGCTTCGACCGTACGCACAACTTCGTCTTCAACTATCTGTACGACCTGCCCAGCATCGCCAGAGTCACCAACAACGCGGTGGCCAAGGGCATACTCGGCAACTGGCAGCTATCCGGGTTGACGACGTTCACCAGCGGCGCGCCGCTGGGCATCGGCTACAGCCTCGTCAGCGGCGCCGATGTCGTCGGAGCTTCCGGCGCGGGCATCGACAGCCGTGTTGTGATGCTCAAAAATCCGATCATCCCCAAGGGCGACCGGACCCCGTTGCGCCACTTCGACACGACGGCCTTCGCACCTCCGTCGCGCGCGGACTTCGGCATTGGAAACGCCCCGAAGGACGTCCTCCGCGGGCCCGGCATCAACGTGTTCGACGTGACGGTGATCAAGAACATCCCGATCGGCAAGTCGGAAGTTCGCCGCCTGCAGCTACGGTTTGAGTTCTACAACTTCTTCAACCATGCGAGCTTCCAGAACGTCGACACCACGGCCCGGTTTGACGCGAACGGGAATCAGGTGAGCGGAACGTTCGGACAGTACACGTCCACGCTGGACGCCCGCAGAATCGTCCTCGGCGCGAAGTTTTACTTCTAAACCGGGGCGGAAGAGGTCCTAGCCAAAGGGGCCGTGTCCTCGCTCAGAATGGCCAGATAGGCCTGATAGGCGAAGACACGGTCCCTTTTGCG
>JAFDVT010000086.1 GCA_018268875.1 Acidobacteriota bacterium | reverse complement strand
GTCGACGTCGCCCTTGTACACCCGCTTGTCGATGAGCACCGAGTGTTCGGAGATCTTTCCGAGCTGGATCGCGAGGATCTCGCCGGGCCGCATCCCATCGAACACCGCCATCCGAAAGATCAGGCGTGCTCGCGTGTCGAGCACTGAGAGCGCCAGGCGAATCTCTTCCGGCGACATCACCCGCTTCTCGCCCTCCGGCTGTCCGGCCGGGGTGAAGAGCGCTGCCGCTGGATTTGAATCGACCAGGCCATCGCTGAGAGCCGTTTTGAAAATACTGATCCGAGTTGCGCCCATCCCGCCTGATACAGGCGGCGGACCGACGAATCAGAACCGTAACGGCAGCGTGGCGGCGCATGCCAACCCTAGACACCGGCGCCGGAACGAATGTTCCCGTTTAGTAACCGGAAGCCTTCCCCGCGGCGCGACCGTCGGACCCGCCTTCCAGCCACTCGGCAGACTTCAGAATCGCCTCCACGCGAGCCAGCACCACAGGCCGCGAGGCCTCGATCTTGTGGCCCATTTCCGCCAGCAATCGCAGCGTATCCGGCGAGATGCCGCGTTCGAATTCCAACCGGTCGGGCAGCCATTGATGATGGAACCTCGGCGCATCCACAGCGTCCTGCACGTTCATTCCAAAATCGATGACGTTCAGAATCACCTGCATCACCGCCGTAATAATTCGCGACCCGCCCGGCGCGCCCACCGCCATAAAGAACTTGCCGTCCTTCGTCACAATCGTAGGCGTCATCGACGACAACGGCCGCTTGCCGGGTTGAATCGCGTTGGATTCACCCTGCACCAACCCAAACATGTTCGGCGACCCCGGTTTTGCGGCAAAATCGTCCATTTCATTGTTCAGCAGGAACCCCAATCCAGGTACCGTAACGCCATTGCCGTATCCGCCGTTCAGCGTGTACGTCAGCGCCACCGCGTTGCCCTCCGCATCCACAACATTGAAGTGCGTGGTCTCGCCGGATTCGTTCATTAGAGGCTTGCCAGGCTTCATCTGCGCGCTGGGCGTCGCATGTTGGCGATCGATGGACTCTCGAAGCCGCCGCACATACTCGGGCGCCAGCAATCCGCGAACCGGAACCTTGAAGAAATCCGGATCGCCCAAGTACTCGCTGCGATCCGCGTAATAGCGGCGCATCGCCTCGGCGACATAGTGGATCGCCGCCGCCGAACCCGCGCCCGTCTTCTCGTAACCCGAACCTTCCAGCATCCCCATCATTTGCAGGATGCCGATGCCGCCGGACGATGGCGGAGGCGCGGTAATAATGCCGTACCCTTTGTAAGAACCTTCGAGCGGCTTCCGCTCCACCGCGCGGTACGCGGCAAGATCGGCCATCGTAATCAGGCCGCCGTTCTTCGCCATCTCCGCGGCCAGGATTCGTGCCGTCTCGCCTTCGTAGAAATCCTTCGACCCATGCCTGGCGATGCGCGACAGCGTCTTTGCCAACTCCGGCTGCACGAACTTCGAGTCCACCGCATGCCCGCCGTCCACATAGATCCGTTTGGATTCCGGAAACTGCGACAACAACCGCACCGTGCCTTCGGCGTTCAACGACCGCGACAACGCATACGACACGCGAAAGCCCTTCCGCGCCAAGTCCACGGATGGTTCCACAACCTTGGTCCACGGCATCTTTCCGTACTTTTTATGCGCGTATTCCAACCCGCGAACCGTACCGGGCACACCGGCGGCTTTCCATCCCACCAGGCTGTCGCGGGTCGGCTTGCCCACGGCATCCAGGTACATATCGCGCGTCGCCGCGGCCGGAGCCTTCTCGCGGAAGTCGATGAACGTCGAACGGCCGTCGGCAAAACGAACCAGCATAAATCCGCCGCCGCCAATGTTGCCCGCAAACGGATACGTTGCTTCCAGCGCGAACCCGATCGCCACCGCCGCATCGATCGCATTGCCGCCCTTCTGCAAAATGGCAACGCCGACATCGGTGGCAATGGGTTCCTGGGCGGTCACCATCGCCTTCCGCGCGCGAACCGGCTCGCGGCCATATAGAGCAATCGCGATGAACAGACAGCAGAGGAAACGTCGCATGTTGTTACTCCACACGAACAATCGGATACCGGCCCTTGTCCTGTTCGAGGAACGGACTCCGCTCGTACAACCATTGCAGCCGCGCTCGCGGATTCTTCGCGAACGCCTCGTCCTTCGAAACCTTCGCGTCGAACTCCGCCTTCAGCTTCGCGTCCTTCGCCAGCATCTCTTCCGCGATGGGTTCAAAGATGTAATCACTGAAGTACTCCTTCTGCTCGAACAACCCATGAAAGAATCCCCAGCGGACCAATGAATCCGGCCCGTTCGGCTCCAGGATGTGCATCGCCACCCGAGCCGCGCGCTGTTCCATCGGCACGTACATCGAACCCGCCGGAATCGTGTGCTTTTCCTTGCTCGTCTTCTGTTCGAACGAGGTGACCAGAAAACGCCCTTCAAACGGCATCGCCGCAAAGCGAGGCTGCGACAAGCGGTACGTCGTAAATTCGTCCGCGCGTTCCTTCGTCACAGGCTCCATGCGAATCCCGTGCAGCTTCAGCAACTCGATCACCTCGCCTTGCGACACGGGCACGATGTAACCCTTGGGAGCCTTCACGCTCATCCCCGCAACCAACTCGCGGCTCAGCTTCACCGGTATGTTCAACGCCTCCGGCAGATACCGTCGAACCTGCCCGCCGGCCGCCGCGCCCGCATACATTTCGGACTTCAGCGCATGAATCGTATAGGGCTCGGTCACGTCGTTGTTGACCTTCGCTTCGAGCGTCCCGTCATCGCCAGGCTTGATCGAAGCCGTCGCACCGTCCGCCTCTTTGATCGCCCGGTGTAGCGCCGCCCCAGACGCCGCGACAAGGTCGATGGAATGCTTCATCACGTTGTAGTGCGACCACGTGCGAACCTTGAAACTCTTCAGGCTGTGCGTCTCAATCAACAGCGCCGCGCGGTTCTGCGCCGCCGCATACGACGTCGAATAGCGAGGCGAATAGCCCGAACCGCGCACCGTGGAACCCGGTTGCGCCGACACCGGAATGCCGTACCAGCCGATCACGTGCCCATCGGCTTCCATCGCCTTGAACAACCCCGGCAGGTACGTCTTGCCGACCCATTGCCCCACCGCTGGATGCACCTCCGGAGCCTCATGCGCGGACACCAGAATGTCGTATTGCATATCCGCCCCATCGGTGACGTGATTGTCGATCAACAAATCCGGCAGCCACGCGTTGTACATCTTCAACCAGGCCTTCATCTCCGGCCCGTCCGCCTTGATGTAATCGCGGTTCAGATTCAGCCTCGTCGACGTCGCGCGGAACCCGAATCCATCGGGACCTTGCTCGTTGATGCGATGGTACGGCGACACGTTTTCATGCCCGTCGATATTGAACACGGGGATCGTGATCAGAATCACCTGGTCGAGCCACGCCGCCAGTTTCTTCGACGCGAGCACATCGCGAAACAGCATCATCGACGCGTCTTTGCCACCGTTTTCGCCGGGATGAATCGCGTTCTGAATGAACACCACGGGCTTGCCCGTCCGCGCCGCCGCGGCAGGCGTAAACGCCTTGTCCTTTGACGCGACAAACAGGTACAGGTCGCGGCCTTCGGGAGTCCTGCCGATCGGCGTCAGCTTCCCCAACGGCGACG
>JAFDVT010000864.1 GCA_018268875.1 Acidobacteriota bacterium | reverse complement strand
TCGGATGCGCAACTGGAATGGGCCCTCACCTTTCCGCATAACCAGACCGTTTCCGCCGACCAGGCCCATCGCATCACCGTGGGCAGCAAGTTCACATGGAATAACGTCGAATACGAGGTGACCTCGCGTACCGTGGCTCGTTACCGCGGCGTGGAAGGCGAACTGCCGTTTCAGTACTGGGACAAGAACAACGTCAGCTTCGTCGACCTGCGTACGCAGGACGCGCGGTTCGCCACCATCGACTTCAGCGAGACGCCGGCGCTGGTGTTCCTGGGCCAGTTTGTCGACTTCGAGCAACTGCAGTTGAAGAACCTGCGCCAGTTTGAGGGGTGGTTCTAGACCATGTCGACCGTTGTTGCGGCACGAGCGATCACCTGCCCCAATTGCGGCGCGCAGGTCAAGCTGCGCGGCTTTGCGCATACGCTGAACGTCGCCTGCGAACGCTGCCTCAGCGTCCTTGATCCGGATAAGGACGGCAAGGTCCAGTTGCTGCAAAAGGCGCAAAAAGCCCAGCGAATCGACCCCAAAATCCCCATGGGCAGCCGGGGTTCGTTCGAGGGCGCGCAGTTTGAAGCCATCGGGTTTCAGCGGCGCGGCATCCAGGTGGAAGGCGTCACCTACAGCTGGGATGAGTATCTGCTGTTTCATCCTTACAAAGGCTTCCGCTACCTGAGCGAGTACAACGGCCATTGGAATTACATCCGGCCCATTCCGTCGGTGCCACGGTTCGTGCTTGTCAATGAGCCATTTGTGAATGGCCAGAAGTACAAACACTTTCAGACGGCTGTTGCACGCACGTCCTACGTGGTCGGCGAGTTTCCGTGGCAGGTTCGCGTCGGCGACGCGGCAACGGTCGAGGATTACATCGCGCCGCCCAAGGTTCTGTCCTCCGAACGCACCAGCGAAGAGGTCAACTGGTCGGCCGGCGTGTACATCGAAGGCAAGGACGTCTACAAGGCTTTTCAACTAAGCCAGACGCCCCCCGCCGCCGTCGGCGTGTACGCGAACCAGCCCAATCCGCTGGGCTCCGGGGGCATCGGCCGCATTTATCTGATGTTCCTGATGCTGATGACGTTCGTCTCGATGTATTCGTGCATCGCCAAGCCGGACAACGAGGTCTTTCATCAGAGCTACCAGTTCAGCCCGTCTTCGAACGCCGAACCGTCGTTTGTGACGTCGATGTTCGATCTGCCGGGACATCGCAGCGCGGCCACTGAGATCGAGCTGAAATCCGACGTGTCGAACAACTGGACCGCGTTCGCCATCGCGCTGATCAACGAGCAGAGCGGCGAGGCGTTCGATTTCGGCAAGGATGTCAGCTATTATTCGGGCGTCGACGGCGGCGAATCGTGGACCGAAGGTTCGCGCAGTTTCCAGGTGACGATACCGGCGGTGCCGCCGGGCCGGTACTATCTGCGCGTCGAACCGGATCGCGACAAGGAACCGGGCGAATCGGATTCGCAGTTTGCCCGCGTGGTGAACTATGAGATTATTGTTCGACACGACAAGCCCGCCGTAGGCATGTACTTCCTGCTCGTGTTCGTTCTTTCGATTCCACCTATTTGGATTTGGCTGCGGCGCTGGTGGTTCGAGCAGAAGCGGTGGGCGGAAAGCGACCACGCGCCGTCCTCGTCAAGCAGCAGCAGCGACGGCGACGACGATTGAACCGGAGACCTCAATGCGCCATCCGATCTACCTGATTTTTGGAACTTTGCTCACCGGGTATCTGGCCTATACCGAATACCGGGGCGGCGGCTTTGCCAGCGTCATGCGGCTGCAGAACGTTCCCCGCTCCATTCGCGACAACCCCGGCGCATACCGGTCGCATTACAGCTACATTCCCCGCTACATGGGAGGCAAATAGAGAGAGTCTTATGACGGAATTCCACTTCATCACACTAGTGAACGCCGCCGTCTTCGCCGCGCTCGGCATCCTGATCTTCTGCGTCGCGTTCGCGATCACCGACTGGCTGACGCCCTACAAACTGTGGGAAGAGATCGTCGAACACAAGAACGTCGCGCTGGCGATCATGGTTGGCGCAATGTCGATCGGCATGTGCATCATCATCGCGTCGGCGATCCATTAGAAGTTAGAAGTCTTCGAGCGTGGCGCCCGTATTATTCGTCTCGGTCTTCCTCATAGCGGCCTGCGGGCTGATCTATGAGCTGATTGCCGGGACGCTTGCCAGCTATCTGCTGGGCGACAGCGTCCTGCAGTTTTCCACCATCATCGGCTCGTACCTGTTCGCCATGGGCGTCGGCAGTTACCTGTCGCGCTTTATCGGGCGCGGCCTGGTCGCCCGCTTCATCCAGATCGAACTGATGGTCGGCCTGATCGGCGGCTTTTCGTCCTCGCTGCTGTTCCTGGCGTTCGCCTACACGCAAAGCTTCCGCCTGCTGCTGTACCTGGTCGTCTTCGTCGTCGGGACCCTAGTCGGACTCGAAATTCCGCTGCTGATGCGCATCCTGAAGGAGCGTTTTCAGTTCCACGACCTGGTGGCCAACGTCCTGACGTTCGACTATCTCGGCGCATTGGGCGCTTCCCTGCTCTTCCCGCTGTTCCTGGTTCCCAAGATGGGGCTGGTGCGTTCGGCGCTGCTGTTCGGCATCGTCAACGCGGGCGTGGCTCTGTGGTCGACGATCCTGTTCAAGGACCAGATCGGGCGACAGCGCAACCTGATCATTCCCTGCGTCGCCGTGCTGGTTCTGCTGTGCGGCGGCTTCGCATTTTCCGATCACATCTCGTCGCTCGCCGACGACAATCTGTACGCCGACGACGTCATCTTTTCCCGCAACACACGCTATCAGCGCATCGTGCTCACCAAGTGGAAGGACGATTTCCGGCTGTTTCTGAGTTCGCACCTGCAGTTCAGCTCGCGCGACGAGTACCGCTATCACGAAGCGCTCGTGCATCCGGGCCTAGCGGCGCTCCCCGGCGCGCGGCGTGTCCTGGTGCTGGGCGGTGGCGACGGTCTGGCGGTGCGCGAGATCCTGAAGTACCCGACAGTCGAATCGATCCATCTGGTCGACCTCGACCCGGAGATGACGCAGTTGTTCACGACGCATCCGGTGATGTCGCAATTGAACGGCGGGTCGCTGAAGAATCCTCGGGTGAAGGTCACCAATGCGGACGCGTTTGTGTGGCTGGAACAGAACGCCGGCGACGTGTACGACTTTGTGGTGATCGACTTTCCGGATCCCACCAATTACTCGCTGGGCAAGCTGTACACGACGGCGTTTTACCGATTGTTGAAGAAGCACGTGAGCGCCTCGGGTCTGGTGGTAGTGCAGAGTACGTCGCCGCTGTTTGCGAGGCAAAGTTACTGGTGCATCGTGCAGACGATGGAAGCGGCCGGGTTCAAGACGCATCCGTACCACACGTACGTGCCGTCGTTCGGCGAGTGGGGTTACGTGCTGGCGAGCTTCAATGGCTATGAACCTCCGGTGGCGGTTCCGCAAGGATTGCGGTATCTGACGGCGGACAATGTCGCGCAGCTGTTTCAGTTCCCCGCCGACATGAAGCCCGTTCAGGCGGAGATTAACCGGCTGAACGACCAGGTGCTCGTGCGGTACTACGAGAGCGAGTGGAAAGCCATTACGCGATAGACTGAAGTCGTATCTATGCAGACCACGATTGAAGCCGTGTACGATCAGGGCGTACTGCGTCCTTTGGAGCCGCTCAATCTCAAGGATCAGGAGAAGGTCCGCATCACGGTCACCGTGCCTGACAAGCCGCAGATGCCCGCCGATCTTGCCTGGTACATGACGCAGGAAGAGTACGAGGCGGCGTTGCAAGACGATATCAGTCTCGACGAAGTTCGCCGCGCGCTTTCTACAATCCCGGGCAGCCTGTCCGACACCATCCGCGAGTTGCGGGACGAACAGTTCTAGCGACGTGTTCTCTTACTTCGATTCCAGCGCGCTCGTCCGGCTCTACCATGATGAGCCGGGGACGGACTTTCTGGACCGTCTTCTGGAATCGCAAGGCGGCGTTGTCATCGCCTCGCGGTTGACACTTGTCGAAGTCGAATCCGCCGTGGCGATCAAACTTCGCACAGGCTCGCTCGACCATACGGGCGCCGAAATTGTGAGAAGGCGTTTGCGATCGGACGTCGCCAATGGCCGTGTGCGGGTCGTCACGCAAATCGAAGCAGAAGACTACACCACAGCGCAAAATCTGGTG
>JAFDVT010000863.1 GCA_018268875.1 Acidobacteriota bacterium | reverse complement strand
TGTCCGCACGGGTTCGGGAACCCAGGTCTACCTTCGCGATATCGCGGTCGTCGAGAACGGGACGGACATTGTCACCGCTTACGCGCATGTCGATGGGAAACGAACCGTGTATATTCCGGTCACTAAGCGATCGGACGCGAGCACCGTAGCGGTGTTGGACGCGGTGAAGGCCGCACTTCCATCGTTCCGCGACGTGGTTCCCGAGGGCGTGACCGTTCGCTTGGAGTTCGACCAGTCCGGCTATGTGAACAACGCCGTACGCGGACTCGTGACAGAAGTTTGCATCAGCGCGCTTCTCACCGGATTGATGGTTCTGCTATTCCTCCGTGATTGGCGGAGCGCGCTGATTGTCGTCGCCACCATTCCCATGGCGTTGCTTTCCGCCGTGTTGTTTCTTTGGATGGCCGGGCAGACCATCAACATCATGACGCTTGGCGGGCTAGCCCTCGCCGTCGGCATTCTGGTGGACGAGGCCACCGTTGAAGTCGAAAACATCCACACCCAAATGGCTCGTGGCGCAGGGCGAGGCGCGGCCATCGTGGAGGCAGCCCGGAGAACAGCCTTGCCGCGGCTTTTGGCCATGGTTTGCATTCTTGCGGTGTTCGTTCCCGCGTTGTTCATGGAAGGAATCAGCCGCCAGTTGTTCCTTCCTCTATCGCTCGCGGTAGGCTTCGCAATGCTGTCGTCTTACGTTCTATCCACTACGCTGGTGCCCGTGCTTGCGGCGTGGCTGATGCGGCCCGGCGCTCATGACACACGGGAAGGACGCGCCACGCGACTGTATCGCCGCTACCTGAGCGCCGTTCTCGCCATTCGAGTGCCGGTCACTCTCTGCTACCTTATCGCGACGGCAACGTTGCTGTGGTTCTTCCTGCCCAAGATCGGCACGGAACTTTTCCCGCAGAACGATCCGCCGATGTTTCGGGTGCGTCTTCGCGCCCCGGTTGGAACTCGCATCGAACGCACCGAAGTGATCGCGCTATCGGCGCTCGATCTCATACGCCGCGAGGTCGGCCCGGACAACATCGAAATCACCACCAGCTTCATCGGAGTGCAACCCGCGAGCTATCCCATCAACACCATCTTCCTGTGGACGAGCGGCCCGCACGAGGCCGTATTGACAGTGGCGTTGAAGCCCAAAGCGCGCGCCGGCAGCGCCGCCGTTCGCGAACGTCTGCGTGCCGCATTCCGTAAGGAATTGCCGCAGGTGGAACTCTCGTTCGAAGCCGGCGATATCGTCAACCAAGTCATGAGCGCCGGTTCGCCGACGCCGGTCGAAGTTGCGGTCGTGGGACCCAGTCTCGCGGACGATCGCACACACGTCGCCAAAGTTCGCGCGGAATTGGCAAAGCTTCCGTTTCTCCGTGACCTTCAACTGGCGCAGCCTCAAAACTATCCGACGTTGCAGGTGGACATCGATCGCGACCGCGCGGGACAGTTCGGCTTAACCATGCAGGATGTCGCCCGTTCGCTGATTCCGGCGACGTCCAGTTCCCGCTTTACCGATCCAAACTACTGGCGTGATCCCAACTCGGGAAATGCATTCCAGATTCAGGTGGAGATACCGCAGAACCGCATCCAGTCGGCCACCGCCGTCGAACAGTTGCCCGTGGGCAAATCGGCCACCCGCCCGTTGCTGGGCGAAGTGGCAACGGTAAAGGAAGGAACCGCGCCCGGCCTCATGGAGCGATTGAACGGCCAGCGCATGCTCAGTCTTACGGCAAATCTGCACGGCGTCACTCTTGGACAAGCGATCCCGGAAATTCAACGCGCCATCGCACGCGCCGGACAGCCTCCGCGCGGTGTAAAAGTCACTCTCCGTGGACAAGCACCATCGCTAGTCGATACGCTCAACGGCTTGCGCAACGGCATCGTTCTGGCAATCGCCTCGATCTTCATCCTTCTGGCTGCCAGCTTTCAATCCGTGCGGCTGGCACTCGCCGTGCTGCTTACCGTTCCCGCCGTATTGCTGGGGTCTTTGGCGACGCTGCTCGCGACAGGAACAACGCTCAACATTCAGTCCTACATGGGCGCAATTATGGCCATCGGTATCGCCGTGGCGAACGCAATCCTGGTCGTGACGTTCGCGGAAGCCGCGCGGCGGGAAGGCAAACTCGATTCTTCCTCCGCCGCTCTGGAAGGTGCGCTCGGGCGCCTGCGTCCCGTGCTGATGACCGCCTCCGCCATGATCGTCGGCATGGTTCCCATGGCGCTGGGACTCGGCGAAAGCGGAGCACAATCCGCGCCGCTAGCTCGCGCCGTCATCGGCGGCTTGATCGCCGCCACCATCGCAACCCTGGCCGTGCTGCCCGTGCTGTTCGCCGTATTGACGCGTCGAGCCTCGCACGTTTCACCATCCCTCAATCCTTCCGATCCGGAGAGCCGCTTCTATGTACCTGATGTTGTTTAGCGCGTTGTTGGCAGCCCAGGAAACAGTTCCAGTGCAGCAGAAAGCGGTTTCACGCACCTTGCGCCTGCCCGGTGAGTTGTTGCCGTACCAGCAGACGGCCATACAAGCTCGCGTAAAGGGATACATCCGCGATGTTCTTGTGGATCGGGGCAGCATCGTTCGCAAAGGCCAGACCCTTGCCGTGTTGGATGCGCCCGAATTGTCCGCCCAGACCGCCGAAGCCGAAGCGAAAGTGCATCTGACGGAATCGTCGAAAGCGGAGGCCGAGGCACGCCTCGCCGCGGCACAAGCCACATACGAACGCCTAAAGACAGCGTCCGCAACGCAGGGCGCCATCGCGGGCAACGAACTGGTCCAGGCAGAAAAG
>JAFDVT010000862.1 GCA_018268875.1 Acidobacteriota bacterium | reverse complement strand
TGGCGAGCCTGATCGCGACGGTTCCGCTGGCGGCGCGAGCGGCTACACGAACAACGCGCTGACCGACCCGTCCTCGTGGATGCTCTGGATCGCCTGGGCGAGCAGCGGCGCCACCGAAAGCACACGGATCCGGTTGCACTTGGTGGAGTGGCCGTTCAACGGAATGGAATCTGTAACGACTACTTCCGCAATCGAACTGGCCTCAATGCGTTCAATCGCGGGACCCGAAAATACGGCGTGGGTGGCCACCGCGCGGACGCTGGACGCGCCAGCGGCGGTGAGCGCCTCGGCACCCTTTACCAGCGTTCCAGCGGTGTCGATCAGGTCGTCCACCATGATGCAATCCTTACCGGCGACGTCGCCGATGATGTGCATGGCTTCCGCCACGTTCACTTCCGTGCGGCGCTTGTCGATGATCGCGAGAGGCAGGTCCAATCGCTTGGCGAAGGCTCGGGCGCGGGCGACGCCACCGGCATCGGGGGACACGACGACGGTGTTTTCGTTGACTTTCGATCTAAAGTAGTCGATGAAGACTGGAGTCCCAAGCATATGATCTACTGGGATTTCGAAGAATCCGCCGATTTGCGCGGCGTGCAGGTCCAGAGCGAGCACGCGGTGGGCGCCGGCCGTTTCGATGAGGCTCGCCACAAGCTTGGCCGAGATCGGCATGCGCGGGCGATCCTTGCGGTCCTGGCGGGCGTAGCCGTAATAGGGGATTACCGCGGTGATGCGCTGCGCCGAGGCCCGCTTGAGGGCGTCGATCATCAGCAGCAGTTCCATCAGGTTGTGATTGACCGGAGAGCAGGTGGACTGGACCACGAAAACGTCCGCACCGCGAACATTTTCCAGCACTTGCAGGTGGATCTCACCGTCCGAGAATGGCTTGACCGAGGCCTCGCCAACGGGCATTTCCAGGCATTCGCAAATCGAAGCGGCAAGCGCGGGATTGGAAGTACAGGTAAAGATCTTGAGCCTGTCGAATCTTATCGCGCGTACCGGCTGGGGGGCGGCCATATTTCTCCTGCTATGTGTTCCCGCAACTGACGCCACCACAGTTTCTGATACTGGCGGCGCGATACGGTTTCGAATTCATGAACGGTGGGATATTTCAGGATACTGGAATCCCCGGCGTTCTTCTCACCGAAAAAAGCGTAAATCGACGATCCACTGCCGGACATGCGTACAAACTCAGCGCCTGCTTTGGTTAGCGCGGAATGTATGCGTCGCAACTTTGGATATTTACGGTAAACCGAAGATTCAAAATCGTTCCGGCAAGCTTGGAGGTCGCCGTTTACAAGTTTCCAGACACATTCCTCAAACGGCTTGCCATCGATCGGCTCCGTCGTGCGGTTCAATCCGCCATAGGCTTCGGCTGTCGAGACGTGAATCCCCGGAACCACCAGCGAACCTCGCCGGATCGCGAGGTCGGGTAGCGGATAAAGCTCCGTCCCGCGGCCAAGCCCAATGGCTGTACCGCCGTAGAGGAAAAAGTTAATGTCGCTACCGAGGTTTTCGGCAATCGTGTGAAGCTGCCCGGTTGTAACCTTGAGCCCCGCCAGAACCGGGATTGTCAGGAGCGCCGCGGCGGCGTTGGACGACCCGCCGCCAAGCCCGCCACCCATTGGTATGTTTTTCAGGATCTCGAATTCCAGCAATCCTTTAAAGCCCGTAAGCTTACGTAACGCGTCAACAACGCGAAGGATGATATTGTCCGGAACATCGGGCATCCCCGAGATGCGAACCTCGGATTTGGCCTTGGGGGTATAGGAAACCGTCAGGCGGTCCGCCAGTGAGATGGTCTGGAAGACGGTTTGGAGTTCGTGATAGCCGTCCGGACGCTTATGCAGCACTCGCAGGTCGAGGTTGACCTTGGCGAGTGAGCGGATACGAGCTTTCCGGACGTCCATTACCTTAGTAGTGGATCAGCGAAGTAATGGGCCGGTCGCCGAGCTTTTGGCGGCCGTTCAGGAAGTCAAGTTCGATGACGAAGGCGAGTCCGGCAACGGTGCCGCCGAGGCGCTCCACGAGGCCGGCGACGGCGGAGGCAGTTCCTCCGGTGGCGAGCACATCGTCGACGATCAGAACCTTGCTGCCAGGCACCACGGCGTCCTGGTGGACCTCCAGGCGGTCGGTGCCGTATTCCAGTTCGTATTCGGCAAACTCGACGGCGCTGGGAAGTTTTTTGGGCTTGCGAACGGGGACGAAGCCAGCGCCGATCGCGTAAGCCACAGCGGGAGCGAAGAAGAACCCGCGCGCTTCGATGCCGATCACCTGATCGATGCCCTTGCCAGCGTAACCGGCGGAAAGGGTGTCCAGGACAGTCTTGAGCCCGGTGGCGTCCTTTAACAGGGTTGTAATGTCGAAGAAGTTAATGCCGGGTTTCGGAAAATCCGGAACTTCGCGGATCAGAGCTTTGAGTTGGTCCATTCGAAAGCGGGAATACCGAGTTTAACACGCAACTGCGGGTATGGGCTTCGCGTCTACAATCAAGGACATATGAAGCTTTTCGCCGTTGTTGCCTTTGGGCTTTGCGCCGCCGTGGCGGTGGTTCACGCGCAGGTGGCGCCGCTCTCCGAAATCCAGGTTACGGGCAATCGCAACTATACGACGGCCGCGGTGATTGAGGCGAGCGGGCTCAAGATCGGCAAAACGGTGAAGGAGTCGGATTTTGAGGCCGCGCGCGACCGTCTGATGGCCACTGGCGGCTTTGAAACCATGAACTTCCGCTATGGTCCGGCGAAGGACGGCAGGGGTTATCTGGTGACGTTCGAGGTGACCGAAGTCGAACGGAGCCTCCCGGTGAAGTTCGAGGACCTGCCGGGCAAGCCACTGGAACTCGAAGGCGTGCTCCGCAAAACGGAACCGCTGTTCGGAGGCCGCAAGGCTCCTGGCAACAAGGCGGTGTTGGACAAGCTGGCCAAAGCTCTGACGGACTACCTGGTAGCGAAGCACGAGTTTGAAGGGACGGTGGCGGCGCGCGTTTCCGCGGACACCCCGGGCGACCTGTATGTCATCTTTCGGCCTTCGGCCGGCCGTCTCAGGATCGGCAAAGTGTCCTTTGAAGGCAACCAGGTGCTGGATAGCGGCGCCCTTGGTAACGCCTTCGGAATCGTCGCCATCGGG
>JAFDVT010000861.1 GCA_018268875.1 Acidobacteriota bacterium | reverse complement strand
TGGATCGGAAAGACCGACAAAGATTCGGTGTTTTACTACCGGATTCACAGCCCTGTCGTGCTGATCGAGTTCGACCACCAGTTGCCGGCGGGCATGCGTTCCATCGTGCCGAACCCCAAGGAACCGCAACACGATCACATCCACGTTGTGGTTCGTACGCCGAATGGCAACGACTACGGCAAGGATCTGTTACGCCAGCATTACGCGATGCAACGGCACTAAAACAGATGGCCCATTTTGTCTTTTTTGGTGCGTAAATAGGCCTCGCGCGAATCACGCACTTCGGCGACGATGGGTACGCGTTCGGCGACGCGGATGCCTTCTTTTTCCACCGCCTCGATCTTCTTGGGGTTGTTCGACATCAGGCGCACCTGTTCGATGCCGAAGTACCGCAGGATGCGCGCGGGCCATTCGTAATCGCGCAGGTCGGCGTCAAAGCCTAGCGCGACGTTCGCTTCCACCGTGTCGTGCCCCTGATCCTGCAGTTCATACGCGCGAAGCTTGTTGATGAGGCCGATGCCCCGCCCTTCCTTGGGCTCGTAAATCAACATCCCACGGCCTGCTTTGGCAATGGCCTCCATCGCCAGTTCGAACTGTTCGCGGCAATCGCAGCGAAGGCTGTGAAAGACATCGCCGGTCAGGCATTGCGAATGAATGCGCAACAGCAACGGCGACTTGTCGTGAACGATGTCGCCCATCACCGCGGCAACCAGTTCCTCACCGCCGGCCAGAAAGCCGTGGATGCGAAAATGTCCGAATTCGGTTGGAAAATCGGCTTCCGCCGCATGTTCCAGGGCATGCTGCTTCAACAATGGGGGACTCACCATGAAATAGGAGGGTTCTAACTACTAGTATAGAAGTTTGTTCGAACAACACATGGTGGTGCTGCTGGTGAAGTTGGCCGTCTCGGCCGGTCTTGCCAGCTTTTTGGTCCGCTCCGGGCGCTTCCAGCGCATGCTGATGGGCGAGGACCGCACGCTCGATCAACGCGTAAAAATGGCGTTTGGCGGTGCGTTGATCTACGCTTCGGGCGTTGCCGCGCGCGTCATGACCCGCAACGCCTACCAGGCCGTCGACCTCAGTCTCGAAGGCAGTCTTCTGTTCGGCATGATGGGCGGCTACGTCACCGGATTGCTCAGCGGCGTACTGATTTCGATCCCCGCGATGATGAATGGCGAACTGCTATCGATGCCCCTTTTGAGCGCCGTGGGCGTGCTCGGCGGACTGCTGCGCGACGTCGCGCCAAGCGAAGAAGCCATCTGGAACATCACTCCGTTTTTCGACTACACACTGTACCGCCTGGTTCGCATGCGGCCCGATTGGCGGCAGGCGGGCTTCAGCCTGCTGTGCGTCGCCACGGTGCTCGTATCAGAACTTCTGCGCACGGGCGTCGCCTGGTTTTTCCCACCGCAAATGTCCTATTCGATGCTCGCGTTCTGGAAGGACCCGACCACGATCGAGGTCGTTGCGCTCTATGCCACAACGGTGTTCGCCACCATCATGCCGTTGCGCATCTGGAACAACATCCGCAACGAGCGAAAGCTGGAAATTCAGGGCTTTTCGCTGAATCAGGCGCGTCTCGAAGCTTTGACGCGGCAGATCAATCCGCACTTTTTGTTCAACACGCTGAACTCCGTGGCGTCGTTGATTCGCACCAATCCGGAGGAGGCTCGCCGCGTGGTGTACAAGCTTTCGCACATCCTGCGGCGCTTGTTGAAGAACACCGACAGCATGACGCCGCTACGCGACGAACTGTCCTTTATCGACGATTACCTGGCCATCGAAATGGTGCGTTTTGGAGACAAGCTGAAGTTCGTGAAGGAGATCGATCCGGCGACGCTGGACCGCCTCGTGCCCGCGATGCTGTTGCAGCCGATCATCGAAAACAGCATCAAACACGGCATCGGCAGCAAAGTGGAAGGCGGGTGCATTCGCGTGCAATCCCGCATGGACGCGGGCAAGGTGCACCTGGTGATTGAGGACGACGGCGTCGGCATTCCGGAGGACCGCCTGACGTCGATCTTCGAATTGGGCATCGGCGTCAGCAACGTGAACGAGCGGCTGAAAGTGCTGTACGGCGACGGCTATCGCATGTGGATCGATTCCAGACCGGGCGAGGGGACCCGCACCGGCATTGAGGTCCCCTCGTCGCTGTAGCTACGGTTTGTGCCGCATGGCCTTGTGGATCGCCTTCCACTTGCGCTTTTCCGCGAGCGACGCGTGGACATCCTGCTGACGCTCCAGGTGCGCGAGTTCGCGATGCAGCTTTTGGTAGCTGGCAAGGCGCGCCGGATCGGCACCTTCCATTACCGCGCAACCCGGTTCGCCCTGATGCTGGCAATCGCGGTAACGGCACTGTCGCGCGAGGTCCTCAATCTCTGCAAAGGCCTCGCCGACGCTTTCGGGATCGGCCCACAACTGCAGTTCGCGAAGACCCGGCATGTCGATGACGAACGCGCCGTTGGGCAGCGTCAACAGTTCGCGATGCGTAGTGGTGTGGCGCCCGCGCTGGTCGGACTCGCGAACCTCGCCGGTACGCATACGGTCGCGACCCAGCAGGCGGTTGAGCAACGTGGACTTGCCCGCGCCCGACGAACCGATGAGCGCGGCTGTCGTGCCCGGCGCAAAGCGCGAGGCGAGTGCATCGCAGCCTTCGCCGGTCCTCGCACTAACCGCTACAACATTGCCGCCGCATAGGTGCGCCGTTTCGTCGACGAACGTCGCGACCGAGTCATGCAGGTCGATCTTGTTCAACACCACGAGCGGCGCGGCGCGAGACTCGGCGGCGAGCGTCAGATAGCGTTCGAGACGCCGGGGATTGTAGTCATGGTCAAGACCGGTGACGATCAACAACAGGTCGACGTTCGCGGCCAGCACCTGTTCGTCAAAGCCGGTGCCCGCGCGTTTGCGGGAAATCGCCGTAGTGCGAGGCAGTACCGCTTCGATGATCGCGCGGTCGCGCAGCGTCACCCAGTCGCCCGTCGCGGGCCACAGGTTCGCCGTGTGTCGCAGATGGCCGCTGGGCGTCGCGTACCATTCCGCACCAGCGGCGGAAACGAGAAAACGTTCACGCGCGGCCGACACGACTCGCGCGGTTTTAAGAGTTTTCAATGGAAATTTCCTTTGCCTGAATTTGGACAGAGATGTGCCGCGAGGAACGCAGATACGCGCGTTCCGGTGGCTCAAGCAATTTCAGGCGAAAGGTTGCGAAGCAAATCTCAGGATACTACTGGACGCCGCCCCGGTGGTTGGACAGGAACTCCGCGTCAATCGGCTTGCGGCCGCGAAAGCCTTCGGTGACGCCGTGCCAGAACTCGATGGCCGTTTCGCCGCGCTTCCAGCAAAGGTACACTTCTTCGCCGTGATATAAGGTCGGGAAATCAACAAGACCCATGTCCAGGTCCTTCAGCAGGCAGCCGACCGATTGCAGATCTTCGGCGGCCTTCTTCATCGCCAGCGCCGAGCCTTCCTTCTGGCTGCGCCATTGCAGGATGTCGCCGGGATGAATGAGGCTGCCGCCCATCATCATGATGCGGTTGTTCAGCTTTTTCAATGCGTCTTCCGCTTCGTCAAAGCTCGCCTTGCTTGTGATGATTTTGTCCAGCAAGTTGGCAACTTCGGGAATCAGGCGCTGCGCTTCGTCGTGCGTAAAGTATCGCGACATTCTGCTATATACAGAGTGCCACGTTACAGCGGCTATTCGGAGATCAGATTGATCGCGCCGATCCCGCCTTTGATGTCGAGCCGCACGGTTACCGGCGAAGTACGGTTGCGATGGGCGTCGTTCACATAGCGGTCACCGTCTTTCGAAAGGCCGCGCGTGTCGATACCGCCAATACCGCCCTGGGCCTCGGCCACGACGGCAATATCCTTGGGCAAACGAATGTTGGCTTCGCCGATGCCGCCGCGAACTTGCACGCTGTAATCCTTGGTAGGCTTGCCACGCAAATCGATGTTGGCCTCACCCACGCCCATGTTCAACGTGAGGCTGCGAATGTTGGCCGTGGCAAGGTTCAGGTTGGCTTCGCCGACGCCGAACTTGAAGTCGAAATCGGTGGGAATCGAATCGTTGACTTTGATCTCCCACGTGCACTTCTGATTGTTGCCAATCGAAGCGCCACGGTCCTCCCGCTGCTCGATGCGCATCGTGCCGCGGAACCCTGTCGCGCTGTAGCTGACTTCCGGCTTCCAGGAAGGGACGTTGTAATCGAACGCGGCCTCAATCAGCTTTTTGGCTCCGCCGGAAACCTTCAGTTCGCCGACGGCCAGCCGAACGTCCAGCTTCAGAATCTCGCTCTTGTCCAACTCGATGTTCGCCGTCTCATGCTGCATGGGGCCGGCGTTCTCGATGCGCGTGCAGCCGGTGAACCCAAGCGCCGCCAGCGAAAGAATCGGTAAAAGCGTTTTCGACATCCTGCCAATAGTACGACACTCGTCATCGGCGAGTTCGCCAATTTATTTGCGTTTGATGACGCTTTCGGTGCGCTGCTGTTCCGTACCGTCGACGATCAGCTTTTCGGTGTTCGCAAAGTAAATCAGTTCGCGCCCTTCGGTGGTGCCTTTGACGGAATCCACCATGCGCGGGTGGCCACCGCTCAGGATCGTCTTTTCCTCGGCCGGATAGTAATCGGCGTGCTCCGCCGTGCCGGTGCGCGTACGCTTGGCATTGGCCCCCATCCCGACCTGCACGATCTCGGCCTCGCCATCGACGATCGCGCGGCTGAGCGTGGATTCTTCCGACGATTCGTTCAGATACGCGCGAATCTGTTTGCCCTTGACGGCAAGCCCGGTTCGCGTCAGATACGAGGTTCCGCCACGGTACAACGCCACGCGGTCGACTTCGGTGTAAATCATTTCCGGCGCCTTCACCACCGTGAATGTCGGCGCGGAACTGACTGGCTTCTTCTGCTTGTTCTTGCTGTCCTGCGGACGATCGGCAAACTGACTGACGACGTTGCCGACGGCCTTCAGCATCTCGTTATCACGATCGATTTCGATGCGATCGGCGGCGATGCGGTTCGAACCCTGCCAAGCCACGGCGTTGCCTTCGTACAGGATCCAGCGGTTGCCGTTGCGCGCCGTCATCTTGCGGGCCAGCGCCTGCGTGGTCTCTTCGCGATTCATCATCGGCGTACTCTTGGCGGCCGCAGTCGTGGCACCGCTGGCCGGCTTCTTGTCCGGCAAACGCGTGGACGTAACGTTGCCTTCCGCCATGAAGTCGTTGTTCTTTTGATTGATGTGGATCGTGTCGCCGGAGGTCGAACCGGTCGGGTCCCACACACGCGCCGCACCGCTTAGCACGATTACTTCCGTGGTCTGATCCAGGTCCGCCTGGTTGGACTTTGCATGCCGTTCGCCGGCCTCGTAGCGGAAGTCCGTTTTTTGCGACATGCGCGCCAATTGGCCTGTTTTTGCGTCAAAATTGGCTTCGAGCTCCTTGCTCCATGTGAGCACCGGGGGATTGAGCTTGCGGTCGGCTCGCGGCGGAGGTTCGCTACGCGTGGACGCGCCCGTGGTGGTGAACCGGTCGATCTGATTATCCTTGCCGTACGTCACAAAAAAGCGGTCGCCGTTCAACCAGCGATGATTCTGCTTCGGCCGGTTGGGAATCAGTTCCAGCGTCGATGGAGCGGCCGTTTCCGCGCGTTCGATCTCCTCGCCGCCGGGGCGCATGTACAGCTCCACCGTCTCGCTTTTTACGATGCGCGTATCGGCCACCGCCGTTCGCACTGGCTTTGACACCAACACCGCCTTGCCGCTGGCATGAGCTTTGGACAGCGAGGATTCTTCCTCGCCAGCGTCAAAATCCAGAACGAG
>JAFDVT010000860.1 GCA_018268875.1 Acidobacteriota bacterium | reverse complement strand
GTCCGCGCCGCTGAAATCCACCTCGTCCAGACGGCATTCGACGAGTCTCGCGCCGGCCAGTCGCGTATCCCGAAGATCCGATCGCGAGATTCTGGATTCCATCAGCAACGCGCCCTCAAGGTTCGACCCGGTCAGCAGCGCGCCAGCGATTGTCACGCCAGCCATGTTGGCGCAACGAAAATCACTCCGGCGGCAGTCCGTATGAATGAACAGGCTTTCCGAAAGGTCCGCCCCCGTGAATTTCGCCTCTTCCATCGTGGCGCTGGTAAAATCCGCCTTCCGCAACATCAGCCCGCTCGCGTCAAACCGGTTCCGGTTGTGCCTCGCGAAGTCGACTCTCCGGCCACCGGGCAGGCCTTTCAGCCATAGCCGATGTGATTCCAACTCCCGCGTAGAGGGGTGAGGAGTAGGGAGAGCCATGTGAAGACATATCGGAAGGGAAAGAGGGAAATTGAGGGGAGAGGAGTAAGGAGATGCCGGAGGCGTGGAAAAACGCCGGTGTTGTGATAGCGTTTAGGAAAGATGAAACGCAGAGATTGGCTGCGCAACGCCATCACCGCCCCGGTTGGAGCGGCGGCCGTTGCGGCGGCAGGCGCTGCCCAACAGCAGCAAGCGGCGGCCCAGACCCCGCCTCCCACCAATTCCGATACCCCGAAGCTGGCTCTCACCAACGTGGACGCGATCGGCGCTCCCAACAGCGAACGGTTTTTCGCTCCCGGCGAATTCCAGGCGCTCGAAGCGTTGGCCAAGACACTGTTACCCGCCTATAACGGACGTCCCGGCGCGGTGGAAGCGGGAGTTCCCGAATTCCTGGACTTTCTGTTGTCGCAATCGCCGGCCGAACGTCAGGAACTCTACCATGACGGTCTGCGGGCGCTTTCGGCGGCCGGATTCGCGACCATGGACGCGGTGGGACAGAAGAAGATTCTGGCACCGCTCGAGCAGCCCTGGACGTATGCCGCTCCGAAAGATCCGCTGGCGCAGTTCCTGCGGGTGGCCAAAGACGACATCATTCAGGCGACCTTCAATTCGCGCGAATGGGCCGCATCCAGCAAAACCCGTACCTCCGGCGGCACGTCCTACTATTACTTCACCATCGAATAAACAGAGATGAAAACGGATTACGAAGTTCTGATCGTCGGCTCTGGCGCCGCCGGCGGCATGGCCGCCTACACACTGACCAAGTTGGGCGTGAAGTGCCTGATGCTCGATGCGGGTCCTATGATCGACTTTGACCGGCATCGCGTGTTGAAGCCGGTTTACGATTTGCCGTACCGCGGTTTTGGCCGGCCCGGTAGGTTTCCGCATGTGACGCAAGCCTCCGAGTTCGACGCCAATGTCTGGTTGGACGAGAAGCAGAACCCATACACGTATGCGCCGGACGAGCCGTATTACTGGGTACGAATCCGGTCGCTGGGCGGCAAGACGACGCGCTGGGGCCGAGCCTCGTGGCGGTTGTCCGATTACGAGTTCAAGTGCAAGGATCATGACGGATTCGGCGAGAACTGGCCGGTGTCCTACAAGGACCTGGCGCCGTTTTACGACCGTGTAGAGCCGATCTTCCGTGTCTCGGGCCGCAAGGAAGGCTTTGCGCAGATTCCGGACGGCATCTTCCTGGCCGACGAGTCGACGGATTCGACCAGCGTGCAGCGGTTCCTGGCGGCGTGCAAGTCCCAGAACGTGCCGACGACCAAGCAGCGGCGGTCAACGGGTACGCTGGCCTCCAGCGTGAACCTGCTGTTGCCGGACGCGCTGGCAACCGGCAACCTGACCATCGTTCCCAATGCGATCGTGAGCGAGATCCTTCCGGATCGCAAGACCGGGCAGGCTTCGAAGGTACGGTTCATTGACCGGATTTCGAAGCGCGAATACGAAATTCCGGCGGGCCGCGCGGTGGTGATTGGCGCCTCGGCACTGGAAAGCGTACGCCTGTTGCTGAACTCGGGCGAGATGGGCAACTCGAGCGGGACGCTGGGCCGGTATCTGTTCGATCAGTTTTACGTGAAGAACGTGGTTACGGCGGTGGTGCCGGAAGCCAAGGGCGGCCGCGCCCCGCGGGGCATGATCGGCGGCGGCGGATACATTCCGCGGTTCCGGAACCTGGCCAAGAATGAGAAGCGGAAGTTTATCCGCGGTTACGCCTACGATTTCGGCAGCGGCGGTACGCCGGCGGCGCGTCTCATCCCGAAATACGGCGAACCGTTGTTGAACGAATTGAACGAACTGAGTGGCACGGCGTTCAGCATGACGACGATGGGCGAGGTGCTGCCTCGTCACGAGAGCCACTGCGTGATCAATAAGGACGTGCGCGACGCCTGGGGAGTTCCCGCGCTGAACATTTCGCACGTTTACACGGACAACGAATTCGAGATGGCCAAGGATTCGATGGAAGTGGCCGATGCGTTGTGCCGGGGCGCCGGTTTCGAAGTGCTGTCGAAGCACTGGGAAATGGTTCCGCCGGGCGAAAGCATTCACGAGTTGGGCGGATGCCGCATGGGCACGGACCCCAAGAAGTCGGTGTTGAACTCCTTCAATCAACTGCATGACGTGAAGAACGTGTACGTTACCGATGGATCGTCGTTCGTGTCGGGCGGCGCGCAGAATCCGACGCTTACGATTTTGGCGTTGAGTATGCGCGCGGCGGAAAACATCGCCGAGCGGATGAAGCGGAAAGAGATATGAGAAACGCGGTTCGGCTCGGTGTTTTGCTGGCCTTGGCGGCCGCGATTCTTTTACCGCAGGAACAGGCTCCGGCCGGAAAGGGACCGGAGCAACCGGTCCCGTACAGCCACAAGTTCCATCTTTCGATGGGGCTGAAGTGCGCCGAATGCCATACCAGTCCGCCGCCCGGCGAGATGATGGGCATCCCGTCGGTCGCCAAGTGTATGACTTGCCATCAAGCGGTGGCCAAGGATAAGCCGACGATTCAGAAGATCGCGGCCGCGGCCAAGGAGAAGAAGGAACTGGCGTGGGTTCGCGTGTACCAGATTCCGAGCTACGTGGCGTTCAGCCACAAGGCGCATCTGGACGCCGGTGCCACCTGCCAGCGCTGCCACGGCGAGGTTGCCAAACGCGACGTGCTGTTCAAGGAAGGCGATATCTCGATGGGCGGCTGCATGAGCTGCCACCGCGAGCATAAGGCCAGCAACGACTGCGGGTTCTGCCACGAACAGCGCTAAGCGCTATTTCAAACCTTTTACCGTCTGCAGCGTGGACAGGAAGTGCGTCAGGCCGTAGACGGCGGTATTCGCATCGGGCGACAGGACGGCTTCGATGTACTGCACGCCATTCGTGTCGGTCGGCACGAATTCGCTTGCCGTCGTGCGATTGCCGGTGGCGATTTCGATGAAATTCATGTGCAGCGGGACGTCGTGCGGATCGTACGCATAGATGCCCTTGCCGTCCTTGTGCCATTGCACGAACCGATCCTTGGCGGTGGTTCCGGGGATGGAACGCGCCGTGCCGCCGCGAACCGGATAGAGCGTCAACTTTCCGTCTGACGCGGTGGCGCATACGAACTCGCCATCGGGCGAGATGGCATGCCCGGTCATCGAGACGCCTTCCGGGGTAAACGATCGCGCCTGGGTGCTGGAAATGCCTTGCTGCCACAAGCTGTCGAACTTGCCGGCCGCGGCGCCCTCGAAAATGATGCTCTGGCCGTCGGGGTGGAACTGCGCCGAGTTCGGATAGATGATGCCGGACGGCGGGATCTTGGTTGGCTGGCCGCCGCCGACCGAGTACACGACGAACTGCGTGGGATTGCCGTGGAGGATGGCCAAGGCTTTGGTGCCGTCCTGCGAAATGTCGAGGGCGTCGCCTTCTCCGAGCCTCTGCACGACGGAGGCGGCGGAGATGTCGCGAATGGCGGCGGCGCGGCGCGGACCGGTGGCCTGGCTCAATTCGGTGAACAGAATCCGTTTGCCATCGGCGGAGATCTGGCGCGGGCTGGAGGCATTCAGCCAGCTCAATTGATTGATGTTCGAACCGCTGACGCCGATCATTTCGCTGAAATCGTCGAGGCGCGTGATGAGTACGCTGCCGTCGCCCGCGATGTCGTGAATGCGCATACCGGCGGGAGTGGCGAGGACGGTACGCGTCTTGCCTTCGAGGTTGACGGCTTCGATGCGGTTCGCTTCGCCGGCCTTGGCGCTGGCGAACCAGATTTCCTTGCCGTCCGGCGTCCAGGCGAGGCCTTCGAGGGCGGGGCGCATGTCGACGAGCGTTTTTTTTGCGTTGTCCTTGACGTCGACGACGGCGACGGCGCCGCCGTGGAGAACGGCATGCTGATGGTCGAAGAATGCGATTTTCTGGCCGTCCGGCGAAAAGCGGATGTCGCGAATCCAACCCGCGGTTTCGTAAAGCAGCTTGCCCGGCGGGTATTCGAGGCGGCGGGTATTGCCGGAAACCACCACGATGGCGAGATTGGCGCCATTGGGGTCCCAATCGGCTTCTGAGACGTTGGTGCGAATGACTTGGGGTTCGCTTCCGGAGCCGGCCTGAATACGCGCGAGCGTTCCAATCTGATGGGTGAGTTCAAATTGCGGATCCAGCGCGACAGCGACGTCGTTGTTCTTCGAAACGGCGAAGACGTGCGCGGCGAGCTTGCCGAGCTTGTTGGAGTCGGGGTTGTCCTCCTGGGTGGAGAACATTTCGATGGGTCCACCGGACCACGCCGCGCTGTAGACGATGGCCTTGTTGGGCGCGTAGCGGGCGCCGGACACGAAGCCGCGCTTGAAGGTAAGCTGGCGGAAGTCGAGGGCGTTCTGCGAGACACCGGCGTTGCCATTGCCGCCCAGATAGCGCCCGGCGAAAAAGGCGCCCACGGCGGCGAGCGCCAAGCCCGCGGCGAGGATCGGCATCAGCTTGCTGGGCTTGGGTGGCGATGCGAAGGCGGAAGACGATAGCGTGCCGCCGCTGCCTCGCGTATTGAGTCC
>JAFDVT010000085.1 GCA_018268875.1 Acidobacteriota bacterium | reverse complement strand
GTGGGCGCCAGTTCGCGCAATTGTTCGCGGTTCAGTTCGGCGAAACGTTTCATTTCCATCATTCTGCACGGGGCGGGCCGTCCTGTATATGGGACATGCCATAATGCTGGGCGAAATCATCATGCGACTGCTTGCGTTTGTCAGCGACGAGATGTACCTGGCCCTTTACGACGTGGCCGCCGAGTTCGAATCGATGGCGACCGGCGTGATCGTGATTCTGAAGTCTTCGCCGAGAGGCGCCTTTTACGGCGATCTTGCCGATGGCGCCTATCGCGTGACCCTGGCCAAGGCGGGATACGGCTCGAAAACCGTCGAACTGACGCTCGGTGGACCGCCGCATCAGTTCCGCCTGCTGTCCGACAGCCTGATCGGGTACATGTGGCCGAAGTGGGTACGGAGCGGCGAACCCGCCGAGTTCCGCGTGCATGCGGTGGAGCCGTACGAGCTATCGCTATGGCGGTACGGGTTGCGGCCGGAACGCATCCAGACCGTGACGTGGATCGACGAGCATGGTCCGCAGGCGAGCCGCCAAATCCTGCCGGACGGCGACTTCACGCAGACGGGTTGCCGCTGGAACACCGTAGGTTACGCGGCGCCTCCCGGCATCATCGAAGGGCCGGAGCGCAGCGGACTGTACGTCCTGTGGGCACGGACGCCGTCGGGAAACGCGTATTCGTTTCCCTGGATCGTGGCGCCGGCCAAGCCCAAGGCCAAGGTCGCGGTGCTGGCTTCCACCATCACGTGGAACGCCTACAACAACTGGGGCGGACGCAGTAACTACATCAACGCGGACCACTTGCCCGAGCGGCCTGTCGTGAACGCGCGGCAGGACCTGCACCGGTATCAAAACACGCAGCCGTTTGGAACCTGGCTCCCGAAGGATGAAGACTACCGCCCGCTGTCGTTCGACCGGCCGGATCCGAACAATCATTTCTTTGACGATCCAAAAGATCCCGGCGAACCGTCGCGCGGCCGTACGCAGTCGGGCCTTGGCCCTGGCGAATGGCGCTTGTACGCGTGGCTCGAGCGCGAGGGCTTCGACTACGATCTGTACGCGGAATCGCAACTGCACGACGGCACGTTGCCGCTGGACGAATACAAGGTTCTGATTTCCGCCGTGCACCCGGAATACTGGAGCCGCGACATGTACCGCAAGGTAAAGGAATGGGTGTTCGAGCGCGGCGGCCGCTACATGTATCTGGGCGGCAACGGATTGAACTGCGAGATTGTGTTCGAAGACGGCGGGACGGCGATACGCTGCCTGTCGCACCTCGAAAGCGAGCGCGGCGAGATGGGCGGCAAGGCTCCGGACGGGTCGATGTACGAGAGCCGCATGCACCGGACCACCGGCGAATCGGAGGCTTCGCTGCTCGGCGTCGTGTGTACCGAGACCGGCATCATGACCTCAGCGCCGTACCGAGTGGTGGACGCGTCGCACTGGGTGATGGAAGGCACCGGGCTTTCGAACGGCGACCTGTTTGGCGAACATACGCTGCATGAGCGGATTCCCGGAGGCGCGTCGGGGCATGAGACCGATAAACGAAGCGCCAAATGGTCGCCCAAGAACACCGTGTTGATCGCCAAAGGTACGAATATCGACGAGGGCGGGTCGGAGATCACGCTGCACGAACCGGACAATGGCGGTGGCGCGGTGTTTTCCGTGGGTTCGATCACGTGGGTGCCGGCGCTATTGGTGGACGATCGCGTATCGACGATTACGCGCAATGTTCTGCGCCGCTTCCTATAGATCCGTTCGCATTGTGCCGATTTTTAGAGTGTGGCCGTACGCCGTACGACGAAAATTGAAAATCAGCCGCTGAAATCCTGGGCCGCGGCCGCGATGCTAGCGCTGCTGGTGGGCGGGCTTTGCTTCTTTATCCTGAAAGCGCACAACCAGGCGAATCCCGAGGTAGGCGCCGGCGATTTCAAGTGGGCTCTGCGCGCGATGCGGGACCTTTTGAGCGGGCGTGATCCCTACGGGTACACGCCGGGTCCGTACGCGATTCCGTATCCCTTGCCTTCGGCGTTTGCGGCGATGCCGGTGGCATGGATGCCCGATGTCGCGGCCGGGTCGGTGTTCTTTGGTTTGTCGGTGTTGTTGCTCGCCTACTGCGTGTTCCGCAGCGGCGAGGAATGGCGCCTGGCGATGCTGTTGAGCTGGAACTTCGTCTACGCCTTGCTGTGGGTGCAGTGGACGCCGTTGCTGTGCTGCCTGTGGTTCCTGCCGCAAGCGATGCCGCTGCTGCTGATCAAGCCGAACATCGCGATCCCGATTGCACTCGCGCGCTGGCTGCCGCATATTCGCGAACCACGGTTCCTGTTGCGGTGGTCGATCGCGCCGCTGGTCCTGCTGGGGGTGAGCCTCGCTTTCAAGCCCGATTGGCCGGCTGTGTGGTTGCAGCAGACCTCCACGTACCAGGGCATCAAGCCTCCGATCCTCGTGCTGCCGCTAGGCCCGCTTGTGCTGCTATCGCTGGTGGCTTGGCCGGACCGCCGCGCATTGTTGATCGTCCTGATGGCGTGCATGCCGCAACGCATGGTGTACGACCAGTTGCCGTTGCTGCTGGCCGCGGGGACGCGTTCGCAGTTGTGGCTGCTGGTGGCGGCCAGTTGGGTGAACTGCGCGATTTTCTGGAACACCGAAGGTGGCTGGAGCGCCGTGCCGCTGGGCTGGCAGAACTTCATCCTCCTGACGCTGTATCTGCCTGCTGTGGGCGTGGTGATCTGGCCGCGCTTGCGCGCCTGGATTTCCCCTCCCGACCCCGTTTCCGATATTGTTTGAGATATGGCGACGACCACAGACTTCCGTACCGGCCTCCTTCTGCGGTGGGCGGACGGAGCGCCCGCGCACATCCCGATGCTCAAGCAGGCGGGCATTCAGACGCTGGTGGTTCCCGCGTCTGGTAACGGGGAGTTCAAGGAAGCTTGTGACAAGGCCGGCATCGCGACCATGCCGCAAGAGGAATTGAAAACGTTCCCGTTGTCGCAACTGCCCGCGCCTGGCGCGGCCTCACCGGGCTACGTGGCGCTTTCCACCGGAACATGGCCGGGCATTGGACGAGGCGCCGCAGCGGGCCGCGACGATGAAGCCTCGCAGGCGAGCAGGGAACCCTGGGTGGATTCCAACGGCTACTGGATCGCCTACCTGCGCGCGCTGTACCCGGAGGTTCCGGCCGCATTGCTCGCCTATCAGGCGGGACCGGGCGCCGGATTGACGCCGGATCGCGCCGTGCCCTTCGACACCCTGACGTTGGCGCTGGTTGAGGCTCGTGTCATGGGCGGGAACTACGTCCTGTCGATGGATCCGCAATTCCGCAAGGCACTGCTCGCGGGCGATGCCAAGGCGGTGGCGGCGTGGAAGCAACTGGGCGTGACAGCCGAGTGGCTGACGCGCAACGCGGCGTGGTTCCAAAAGCCGCCGATGCCAACGATTCAGGCTCTGGTCGAACC
>JAFDVT010000859.1 GCA_018268875.1 Acidobacteriota bacterium | reverse complement strand
GTCGTCTGGCGCGACACGTACTGGCTTCCCGACGAGGCGGCGTCGATCTATTCGAAGGCGCAGGCCGTGGTGAGCGTGGAATGCCATTCGCCGCTGATCGCGCTGCGGAATGGCACGCCGGGGATCTACGTTCGCCAGCCCACCGACACCTGCAAGGGGCAAATGTACCGCGATTTCGGCGCGGGCGACTGGTTCTTCGAGGTGGACGAGACGGGTGGTCCGCAACTGTTCGCCGCGCTCGAAAAAATCCATCGCGATCCGGGGAAGGCGAAGGCAAATGTCCAGTCGATCATGCGCCGGGTGGACGGTTTGCAGGCGCGAATGGCCAATGCGGCTCGCCGCGCCTGCAATGTTTGACCTCGTTACTCGAGCGACATGTTGATCACCTGGAACGTGAACCGTTCCGGCGGCAGCGACGGGTCTGCGGGACCCATGTGCGCCCAGGCCTGGTAGGCCGATTCGGCGACCGGGGAATTGAGATACAGCAGGAACTGGTCCGAAAAACAGCGGATTGGCGGTGGCTGGCGGAACGTCAGGCGCAGGCCGACCGAGTTTTCGAGCGCGCAAGGCGGAATCGCGCCGCCGCCCCGGTTGACGTCCTTCTGCGGCTTTTCGACGCCTTTGTCGTGCAGCAACTGCACGAAACTGGCGCGGCCGGCATGGGGCCAGAGGTCCGCGCGCAACAGTGTGCGCAGGTCGGCGCGGTTTTCGAACGTGATTTCGCACTGGCGAATCCATTCGAGAACGCCGTCGCCCCACTGCCAGGCGGACACAAAACGCAGGTACTGATCGGTGAGGTTGAGGGCGAGGTCCATCTTCCGGCGGTTGCGCTCCGCCTCCGATGCCAGCGCATCGAGCGGGTTGTCCGGAATCATTTCCTCTTCGTCGATCAGACGGTTCGCCATGTTCACCACCTTGTCCAGGCGGTTCACATCGGGCGACGTCTTCACGAGCAGCGGCGGCAATTCGTGGGTCCGGCCGCCAGGGATCTCAAGGAATGTGCGATCTCCAACGATGTTCATAAACCCTCCACACTGCTTATCTCATCGCGGCTTTGCGGCCGCGCAAGAGGGGACGTGTCTTGATACATCTGACGTGAACGCCGGGGTTCCGGGTTCACCTAGTAGGAGATACGCGAAGAGACTTAGGCGGCAGCGGCGGCCAAAACGCAGACTTCGAGCGACATGTCGTCGCCCATGGCCTGCTGTACGCTGCGGCGTCCGCAAAAATCGAGGGCGGTACGCTCGGAACGGAACAACAAAATGCGGCGCACCGTGTTGCCAAGAGAATGCGCGGCGTAACGTAGCTTCAACGTGTTCAGCATCAGGATTTCCGCTTCGTCCTCGGTAAGCACGCCGTCGGCGGCGCAAACCTCGCACACAGTGTTCGCTTTGGCGGAAAACCCGTCGATTTCCATCACACCGCCGCCAGGCAGCGGCAAGCTTTTGGGGGTGAATTCCACACCCATGCAATTGCCCAGGCTCCGCAACATGTTGGCCTCGCGCTCTTCGCGCCGCAGCAACGTAAGAATGCCATTGTTTTCGTCAAAAGCCTGGTTTGCTGACGTCATAGAAGGCTTATCGGCGCACCGGTTGAACATCTTTACTTACTCCCCAGTTAAGTTTTTTACTTTAAGCGGCCCGGGGCAAAGCCCTGGCCTGATTTCAATAGCGAAAAGCGATGCCATAATAGGCTCAGGCACTGCTATGAAAAAGTTCTTCGCTCCGCTTTTCGTCCTGACCTCGTTCTGCACGTTGCCCGCCATTGCGGAAACGCAGTTGGGTAAGCCACTTTCGCTCACCTCCGCGACTCCGATTGCGGATATCCTGTCCAGTCCCGCGTCGTATGACGGAAAACAGGTTCAGGTGAAGGGCAAAGTTACCGGCGTGTGCCAGATGATGGGCTGCTGGATGGCCATCACCGACACGGCCAGCGGTAAGATGATCCGCATCAAGGTGGTGGACGGCGAAATCACGTTTCCGGGCGAATCGGTGGGCAGAAACGCCGTGGCCGAAGGCAAGCTGACCAAGATCGAACTGAGCCGCGAAGATGTGGTGGCGCGGGCCAAGCAGGCGGCCGAACAGCGCAAGCAGAAGTTCGATGCGTCCAAGATCACGTCGGGCGAAACCATCTGGCAGATCGCCGGCACCGGCGCCGTAATCGCCGACGAGTAAGAATTTCATTCCAAACGGAACCTTTTATACGCCGGAGTGGTTTTTCCATTCCGGCGTTTTCCGTTTCCGCCGATACACTACGATAAGATGCAGTTTCCGGAGGCTCCTTTTTTGACCATTCGAGGCACGTTCTCCAGCGGCGCGCTTTTGTTGCTGCTGGCCTCATCCGTCTTTGCCCAGGCGCAGGCGCAACCAGAATTCAAGATCGCGGCGGGCGCGCTGGAACACCAGGTATTTCAACGGGGCGCCGATGGCCGCGCCAACATCAAGATTTCCGGCACGGCGCTGCCCAAATACAACAACCGCTACGTCGAAGCACGAATCGTCAAAAAAGATGGAAGCCAGTTGCCGGGGCTCGATTGGACCCCGTTTGCCGACCGCATCAAAGCGGGCAAATGGCAGGGCGAGGTGAAGGGCGTTCCGGTCGGTGGACCGTACAAGCTGGAGGCTCGCGTTTCGGGTATTCCCACTTCGTTGCAGTCGATTGGCGACATCGCGGTGGGCGATCTGTGGGTGCTCGCCGGACAGTCCAACATGGAAGGCGTCGGCAACCTGGTGGATGTTCAACAGCCGGTGGACGCCGTGCATAGCTTTGACATGGCCGACAACTGGGGCGACGCTCGCGAACCCATCCATCGCATCCGCAGCGCGGCCGACAAAGTGCACTGGGCGAAGAACGAAAAAGGCGAGCCCGAGCGCATGACCTACGAAAAGGAAGAGGAGTTTTACGCCAACCGGAAGAAGGGCGCGGGTCTTGCGCTGCCGTTCGCCGTGGAACTGTACCGTCGCAGCGGTGTGCCGATTGGCCTCGTTCCGTGCGCACATGGCGGGACGTCGATGGAACAGTGGGATCCGGCCAAGAAAGGCGAGGGCGGAGGGTCGCTGTACGGGGCCACGCTACGCCGCATCGCCGCTGTTGGCGGGCGTATCAAGGGCATTCTGTGGTACCAGGGCGAGGCGGAAGCCAATGATCAACGCGTGGGTGCGTTCGCCGAACGGTTCGCCGCATTGGTGGCCGCGTTCCGGGCCGACACGAACCAGCCGGACCTGCCTTTTTATTACGTCCAGATCGGCCGTCACGTCAACGGGTCGCCGGCCACGACGTGGAACCAGGTGCAGGAAGTGCAGAGGCTGGCGGAATCGAAGCTCGGCAACGCCGGAATGGTTGCCTCGGTCGACCTGACGCTCGATGACGGCATCCATATCGGCACGCAGGATCTGAAGCGCCTGGGCCGCCGCCTGGCGATGATCGTTGCCCACGATCAGTTCGGCGAAAACAAAGACAATGCCGCGGTGAAGCGCGGTCCGCGTCCGGTTTCGGCCAAGTTCGCCAACGGCACGATTACGTTGAAGTTCGCCGACGTCAACGGCAGCCTTACCTCGGACGGGCGGATCAGCGGGTTCTCGATTCGCGACGAAAAGGGCGCGGAAATCCCATCGATCTACAAAGCCCGGTTCGACCCAGCGGATCCCTCCGCGATTCTTCTGGATGTGGTGTGGAACACGCTTCCGGCCGGGGCCAAGTTGTATTACGGCGCGGGCCGCGATCCGTACTGCAACGTTCGTGACACCGCGGACATGGCTCTGCCAGTCTTCGGACCTCTGCCCATCCAATAAAAACGGAGTTACCGCCAATGTCCAAGCTCACGAATCTGCTGTTGGCCAAGCCCGGCAAAAAGCTCAAGCTGGAAGATATCGACCCTTCCTACACGCACGGCTACGACGATAAGGAAAAGGCCAACGCCAAGCTGGAAGAGAATCTGGAAAAGCTTGCCTCGTTGCAGTACCGTCTCTATGCGGAAGGCAAACGCGCCCTGTTGGTTGTACTGCAGGGCATCGACGCGGGAGGCAAGGACGGTACGATTCGCCGCGTGATGACCGGCTTCAACCCGCAGGGCGTCAACGTCACCAGCTTCAAGGTTCCGGCAGGCGAGGAGCGGGCCCACGATTATCTGTGGCGCATCCACAAGGCGATTCCCCCGTTTGGCGGCGTCGGCATCTTCAACCGGTCGCATTACGAAGACGTGCTGGTGGTGCGGGTTCACAATCTGGTGCCGAAGTCGGTGTGGTCCAAGCGCTACGACCAGATCAACGCATTTGAAGAAATGCTGGCCGACAGCGGCGTCAAGATCGTCAAGTTCTTCCTGTATATCGACAAGGACGAGCAGAAGCGGCGCTTTCAGGAACGCCTCGAAGACCCGGAAAAGAACTGGAAGTTTTCGCCTGGCGACGTGGAAGAGCGCAAGTTCTGGCCGGAATATACGGCGGCGTTCGAGGAAGCGATTTCCCGCTGCTCGAAGAAAGACGCGCCGTGGTACGTGATCCCGGCCAATCGCAAATGGTTCCGCAACTTCGCGGTTTCGGAAATTCTGTTGGACACGATGGAGTCGATGAACCTGCAGTTTCCCAAGCCCGCGCCCGGTCTCGACAAGATTTCGTTCGAATAGACGCTCTCAATCCGCCGGCAGAACGATGGCGAACAGCCGTCCATCGGTGTGCGTACGGTCCCCCGTGGCGTTCGAACTGCGCAACGGAACGGTGGGACGGTCCTGGGCATACAGGCGCGCACGCGGTTCGGCGAACAGCAGGTCCAGCGCCACCTTGTGACGTTCGGCATCGACGTCGCCATCGATGCGATGCGTGAACGTCTTCGCGGCGGATGAAAAATTGATGCCGATGTCGTGCGTCGCGGCGGCGATCCACACCGGCTTGCCTTCCCAGGTCTGTCTGGTGAGCCAGATGCGGATGTGGTGCCGCTTGGCGAATGTGTTGGTCTGTTTCTCGAACACCAGGTCCGGCAGACGCCCGTCGATCGCCAGTTTCGAAACCGGCGCGTGGACGTAGGCGTGCCGTTCCGCGACCGCTGCAAATACCTTGAAATCCGCACGCAACGACAGGGCCGCCGCTGTCGCCCAGCCTGCCGCAGCGAACGCTTTCTCCAAGGCTTCGCGAGATCCGGCAAAGGCGAGGTTGGTCCAGTCGGAAGGCGTGTGGCCGGTGTACGTTTCGGTGCGCAGAGGCAGCGCCGACAGGACCTCCGACAGCGCCTTCGGAGCCACTCGCGGGATCGCGACGCCGGAGGCAGTGGCGGGCGCGGACGGAGGGGCAGCCTCGTCGAACCGCAACGTCATGTCGGTGCCGGCCGGGTACTGCACGGAAAGCTTATCCAGTTCCCGCAGCGTCAGCTTGGAGCCTTCGAGAAACGCCAGCGTCGTGGGATCGGCGTGGGCCGCGGCGAGCAACAACAGTTCCACCTTGCCCGGCTTTCCACGAATCGGGTCCAGGGCGTCGATGGTGCCATCCGGTTCCACGGTTTCGCGACCGTTGTCCACCGCCAGGACCCGGGCCTTTACCGCGTAGTCCCGCTTGCCGATCGTTACCCGGTCGAACAACAGTTGTAGTCTGTCAGCCCGGGGCGTGCCATCGCGATGTCCAAAGAAGATGCTGCCTTGCGGGATGCCTGTTCCCGAAGCCTCCAGCACCACGGCGCGAACCGCTTGCGTGCCGTCGGCCGTGGAACTCACGGCGTCGAGCAGGCGAACCTCCACCGTTTGGCGCGGTTGCCCGGCGAGCGACATTGCAACAGCGGCGACTGCCAACCAGCAGCGCATACGTCTTCAGCATAGCGGGGCTTTTGCAACTTTCCGGTGTCCGCTGAATCCAAAGTTTATACTGAAGGAAAGAAGGCACATGTCACCCTCCACATTGAGGGCGGACTTCCGGATTCATGGTTTGGACTGTGCGGAAGAAGTCTCCCTGATCCGGCGGCAACTGGATAACACGAACGGAATACACGACTTAGGCTTCGATGTCGTGCGTGGACGCATGTCCGCGGAATTCGATCCCAAGCTCCTTTCGGCATCCGAAATCATGGAGCGGATCTCCAAAACCGGCCTCAAGGCGGAGCCCTGGATGGACGCCGCCGCTGCTCCGCCGCAACCGTTTCTGGTCCGCCACAGCCGCATCATCGCCGCTTCGGTAAGCGGCATCGCGTTGCTGTGCGCGATGTCGGTGGAAGGGTTTGCGGGGTCCCATGCGGGACTGTTGCAAGGCCAGCACATCCACAAGGCGTCTCCATTATTGGTGTTGTATTCGCTCATCGCCATCGTCGCCGGCATGATGTTTTCGGCGCGCAAGGCGTGGGGCGCGTTGAAGCTCATGCAGCCGGATATGAACGTCCTGGTCTGCATCTCGATCGTCGGCGCGTGCTACCTGGGCGAATGGAGCGAAGGTGCGACGCTAGCGTTCCTGTTTTCGCTGGCCGGCGTACTCGAAGGCTGGAGCCTGGCCCGTGCTCGCGAGGCTATCGGTTCGCTGGTGAAGGAAAGTCCCGGTGAGGCGACGGTCCTGCACGGAGAAGGCGCCGAGTTCCACGCGCACTGCTGCAACCACGACAAGAAGCGCATTCACGAACATCGCGTGATGGCCGATACGGTGCCCACCGGTTCGGTGGTTCGCGTCAAGCCCGGCGAGCGGATTCCCTTTGACGGCAAGGTCGCCTCGGGCGCGAGCGGTGTCAACGAAGCGCTGATCACCGGCGAGGCGACGCCCGTCTTTAAACAAAGCGGCGACAGCGTACTGGCCGGCACCATCAATACCGACGGTCTGCTGGAGATTCGCACGACGACGCAATCGGCCGACACGACCTTGGCCCGCATCGTTCGACTGGTGGAGGAATCGCAACAGCGCCGCGCGCCGAGCGAACAGTTCGTGGAACGGTTCAGCCGCGTGTACACGCCCGTCATGATGCTGATCGCGATGCTGGTGGCCGTGCTGCCGCCGCTGCTACTGGACTGGACCTGGTCCCGCGCGTTCTACCAGTCGATGGTCGTGTTGCTCATCGCTTGCCCTTGCGCGCTGGTGATCTCGACGCCGGTTACGATCGCCGCGGCCATCGCGTCCGCCGCTAAGCGAGGCGTCCTGTTCAAAGGCGGAGCGTTTCTCGAAAGTGCGGCGCATCTGGATGCCATCGCGCTCGACAAGACCGGTGTGATCACGGCCGGGCGTCCCGCTGTCGAAAAGATTCAGATCCTGCACGGGCATAACGAACTGGATTTCCTGGAACGTCTGGCAGGGCTTGAAACCGGCAGTGAACATCCGCTCGCGCAAGCGATCCTGCAATACGCCGAAGAGCACAACATTGCTCCCGCCGCGATTTCCGATTTCCGCGCGCTTCCCGGACGTGGAGCGGAGGCGGTGGTTCGCGGCGCCCGTTTCTGGGCTGGCAGCCGCGCCTATGCCGAATCGCGAGGTTTGCAGGTGCCGGACGTCGACGAATCGCACGGAGCAAGCGCGGTGTATGCGGGCGCGGGCATGGACGTCTGGGGTATCGTGCTCATTCGCGACTATGTTCGCCCCGGCATTGTGGAAGCGATTCGCGATCTTCGCAAGTCCGGCGTTCGCGAGGTTACGATGCTGACCGGCGACAATCCCGCCGCCGCGGCCCAGGTCGCGAAGGAAGTGGAACTGACGTCGTACCGCGCCGGCATGCTGCCTTCGGACAAGGCCACCGCCGTGCGCGAACTGATGCAACGGTATCCGCACGTCGCCATGGCTGGCGATGGCGTCAACGACGCGGAAGCGATGGCGGCTTCCTCTTTGGGCATCGCGTTCGGGCCCCGCAGCACGGGCCTCGCGATGGAGACCGCGCACGCCGTTATCCTCGCCGAAGATCCCGCGCGGCTTTCGTTCCTGGTGCGCCATGCGCGGCGCAGCCTCTCCGTTATTAAGCAGAATCTCGCCCTGGCGCTGGGGTCGAAGCTTGTGTTCCTGATCGTCGCTGTACTCGGTTACGCCAGCCTGTGGATGGCCGTCGCTGCTGATATGGGAGCCACGCTTGTAGTAACCTTCAATGGACTCCGGATGCTCCGGACCAGAGAATGATCAACCGGCGAACTTTTTTCTCACAGTTTTCGGTGGCGGCCGCCGCGGGCGCCGTTTGCGCCGCCGCGGCCCCTTTCCAGACTCCGGCACCGGCCGCCGCTTCCGACCGGCCCAACGTCGTCATGATCTATGCCGACGATGTCGGCTACGGCGATCTTTCCTGCTACGGCGCCTACAACGTCAAAACGCCCAATCTGGACCGTTTGGCCCGCGCGGGCATCCGCTTTACCGATGCCCATTCGAGCGCAGCCACCTGTACGCCGTCGCGCTATTCGCTCCTCACTGGAGAGTATTCGTTCCGTCTATCCAAAGCTCGCGTGCTGCCTGGCGACGCGCCGCTACTGATCGAACCGGGCCGCCAGACCCTGGCCTCGATCTTCCGCGACAAAGGCTATCGCACGGCGGCCATCGGAAAATGGCACCTCGGCCTGGGCAACGGCAAGATCGACTGGAACGCCGAGATCAAGCCCGGGCCGCTGGAATTGGGCTTTGACGAGTGCTTCCTGATTCCGGCCACCGGCGACCGCGTTCCCTGCGTCTACGTCGAAAATCACAAAGTCGCGGCACTCGATCCGGCGGACCCGATCACGGTCAGCTATGAAGGTCCGGTGGAAGACGGCGGACTCACCGGCAAGGCCAATCCCGAAAAGCTGAAACTGCATCCGAGCCACGGTCACGACATGACGATCGTCAACGGTGTGAGCCGCATCGGGTACATGAAGGGCGGCAAGTCCGCGCTGTGGGTGGACGAGGACATCGCGGATACGATTACCAATCGCGCCGCTGCGTTTATCGATCGCAACGCGCGCAGCCAGCAGCCGTTTTTCCTGTATTTCGCGACGCACGACATCCACGTGCCGCGCCTGCCGCACCCGCGCTTTGACCGGGCCTCGACGATGGGGCCTCGCGGTAATGCCATCGCGGAACTGGATTGGAGCGTCGGCCAGATCATGGCCGCGCTGCGCAAACACGGCCTCGAACGCAACACGATGGTGGTGTTTTCGAGCGACAACGGTCCGGTGGTCGACGATGGGTATAAGGATGACGCGGTAGCAAAGCTGTTCAACCACAAGCCGGCCGGTCCGTACCGCGGCGGCAAGTATTCGAGCTTTGAGGCGGGCACGCGAGTTCCGCTCATCGTGCGTTGGCCCGCGCGCATCAAAGGCGGCGCGGTGTCGAGCGCGCTGGTGGGACAGACGGACTTTCTGAAGTCGTTCGCCGCGCTGCTGGACGTCAAGGTCGATGCCAAGTCGGCGCCCGACGGTGCGAACATTCTGCCCGCGCTGCTGGGCGATTCGAAAGTCGGACGGTCACATCTTGTGGAACAGGCCGGGGGCCTGACTTTGCGAGCCGGCAAGTGGAAGTACATCGAGCCGAATAAGGGCGCGAAGATGAGCGTTCCCACCAACACCGAGTTGGGCAACGATCCGCAGCCGCAGTTGTACGACCTGGCCGCCGATCCTGGCGAGAAGAAGAACATGGCCGCAGCCATGCCAGGCAAACTGCAGGAGATGCAGACGGTGCTGAAGCGCATACGCGACGGCGAGTTCGTGCCTTAATCCATCATTGAGCCCGCGGCGTGCATCTGAAAAAGCGTGATGATGCTGACTTTGCTTCCCGCTGTCATGATGCTCGCCTCTGCCGTGCAACCGGTCCCGCAGGTGGACCTGCAGCGTTACGCCGGCACTTGGTACGAAATTGCGCGCCTTCCCAATCGCTTTCAGAAGTCCTGCGCGGGCGACGTTGCGGCGAACTATACGCTGAACTCCGACAAGACGATCAAGGTCGTGAACACCTGTCGCGACGCCGGTACGGGCAAGGTCAAAACTGCGGAAGGACTTGGGCGCGTCGCCAAGGAAGACAAAGGCGCGAACTCCATTTTGGAGGTCCGTTTTGCGCCCGCCTTCTTGTCCTTCCTCAGCGCCCTGTGGGGCGATTACCGCATCATCGGTCTCGACGCGGCGAACTACAGTTACGCGCTGGTCGGCAGCAAAGATCTGCAGTACCTTTGGATTCTCAGCCGTACCAAAATTCTTGACGACGCGGTGTACAACAAGCTCACCGCCGAGGCTGCGCGGCAGGGTTACGACATCAAACAATTGGTGCGAACTCCGCAAAAATAGCCGTGATAAACTCGCGGTTTATTGCCTACTACGCCGTCGTTAAATAAACGAACTCGCAAGGTTTCGGGTCCGCCCGCCGTCGACGCTACACCCGCGGGCAGCGAACCTGTCACCAGAGTCCTGCGTATCATCGCCCAGGATCCGTCGGTTGTCGCTGGGGACGGCCGTATCCTCACGGCCAATGTTCCCGTGCCCGTCGAAAGCCTGGAGCCAGGGCCTCGCGGCTATCGCGTGCATGTGATTGACTACGATTCGTCGACGCAGGTGACGTACGCGCCGCAGGTGATCGACCCGGTTGCCGACCCCTTTGCGGCGGCCTCTGACACAGCGTTGCTTGAAAGCCCGGGGTTTCACGCGCAGAATGTCTACGCCATCGTGATGCGGACGCTCGCATCGTTCGAATTCGCCCTGGGACGCCGCGTCAGTTGGGCGTTTGAAAGCCATCAATTGCAGGTTGCGCCGCACGCTTTTTCGCTGGCAAATGCCTATTATTCCCGCTACGATCAGGCATTATTTTTCGGCTATTTCGGTAGCGATCCGAAAAACCCCGTGTTCACCTGCCTGTCGCACGACGTGGTCGCGCACGAAACCACGCACGCGCTTTTGGACGGCCTCC
>JAFDVT010000858.1 GCA_018268875.1 Acidobacteriota bacterium | reverse complement strand
GGTCGGTGTCGTCGGTGATGTAGGTGGCGCGGATCCAGTCTGCGACGGAGAAGTCGACGGCCAATTCGAGCAGGCGATCGTTCGCCCGCTCGAGAAATTGCTGTGCTTCTTTTACCGTCGGAGCCTGTTTTTGCTGCGCATAGGCGAGGGCCGCCGGAATCGCGAGCGCGAGAAGGGTGCGTCGAAACAGCATCATGGGACTACACCCATGATACGGCTCAGCCCGCGGTGGCTACCGGCGTCGCGTCGATGACGGACTGGAAGTAGACGACCGTTTCGCGCAAGCCTTCCTCGAGCGGAACTTTGGGTTCCCAACCGAGCACTTCTTTGGCCTTGGTGATGTCCGGACGGCGGCGTTTGGGATCGTCTTCCGGCAGTGCCTTATGTACGATCTGGGACTTGGTGCCGGTCAAGCGCTGGATGCGTTCGGCGAACTCGAGCATGGTGAGCTCGGCGGGATTACCGAGGTTCACGGGGTAGCGTTCGTCAGACAACATCAGGCGGTACAGGCCGTCGACGAGGTCGCGCACGTAGCAGAAGCTGCGGGTTTGCGTGCCGTCGCCGAACACGGTCATTGGTTCGCCGCGAAGCGCCTGGTCCAGGAAGGCGGGAACTACGCGTCCGTCGTGCAGCGCCATGCGCGGACCATAGGTGTTGAAGATGCGCGCGATGTTGGTGCGGACGCCCTTTACGCGGTGCCAACCCATGGTTAAGGCTTCGGCGTAGCGTTTGCTTTCGTCATAACAGGAGCGCGGGCCCACCGGGTTCACGTTGCCCCAGTAGGTTTCGCGCTGCGGATGCTCGAGCGGGTCGCCGTAACATTCCGAGGTGGACGTGATGAGGAAGCGGGCGTCGTTGGCATGCGCGATGGCGAGCATGTTGCGCGTGGCCGTGGAGCCCGTTTCAAGAGTCTCGAGGGGAAACGCCAGGTAATCGCGAGGACTGGCCAGCGAGGCGTAGTGCAGAACGCCGTCGAACTTGCCAAAGTCGGGGATGGCGCCGGTGACGTCGCATTCCTCAAACTGGAACTTTGGTTCGTTGGCGAGGTGCGCGATGTTCCGGCTCTGGCCGGTTTGGAAATTGTCGAGTCCGACGACTTCATGTCCCTCCGCCAACAGGCGGTCGCACATATGGGAACCGATGAAGCCGGCGGCTCCGGAAATCAGGATACGCAAACGTCTAGGCTAGCATGGCGGCCTACGCCTGAACGATCGTCAGAATGCCGTTTACAGAGCCTTTGGCGTCGCGGATGGGCACGGAGCGGAACTCGGATTGGACGGGTTCGCCGTTCTTGCGCAGCAGGCGGATGCATCCCATATTGCCGTCGGACTGCGGTTCGAGGACCAGATTCGGCAATTTGTGGCCGAGCACTTCATCCCTGGTCCAGCCCAGCGTTTTTTCGGCGGCGCGATTCCAGCAACTCACCTGGCCATCGAGGCTCACGGCGAACATTGCCATCGGCATCGCGTCGAACAACATGCTGGATGGGTCCGCGACGATCCGATTCGCCGGGCGGGCGTAATACGGAGGCGTCGACTGGTCGCCTTCTGCAAGGCGCACCGCGAATTTCAGGGCAAGGTACTGGCTGCCGAGCTTTTTGAGATACCACAGCACGGCCGGGAAAATCAGAGTGAAGAAAATGTTGGCAATGTCGTCCAACTCAGGCCGTGACGTCTGGAAAAAGAGCCCGGCTCCAACCAACAAACGAAAACAATGAAAGATGGCAATCAGCCCGATCAATCCGGTAAGCATTCGATCCGTGCGAGTTTGCACGCGAGACACGATAAATAGGCACCATCCCACCACGGCAATCGAAACCAACAGGGCCGTTCCGTTGAGCGGATGATTCCGCATAAGATTGATCAATTCCAAGTGCTACCTCCCCCCGGTACACAAATGGTTTATCGTCTTGTCCGCAGGGGATCGTTAATGATTCTGACGCAATTTTGTACAACAGCGGCTGTGCGGCCTAATCCCGAAAGTGATCGTGCCCGAGCGGGGCGAGTGCGGCTTCCTCAAAGTTGATCAGGCCGGGGTCGCCACGCTCGATTACGCCGACACGGATGCCGCCCTTGGGCGGCTTCAGGCGCGGAGGCATCGTGAACACAAGTTCATAATCTTCGCCGCCGTGCAACGCCTGCTCGAGCGAGGCGCCTTTTACCAGTGGAATGTGATCGAGCGAGGCGGCCACGCCGGATGCTTTGCAAAGCCGGTGCAAGTCCATCGAGATCCCGTCGCTGAGGTCCATGGCGGCTGTGGCGCGGCCTCGAAGTAGCCGGCCGAAGTCGATCCTGGGCGCGGGCTTCTGGTGGGTTTGCCAAGGCTTGCCCAGGCGGCCCGAGACATAGATCACGTCGCCGGGGCGGGCGCCGTCGCGACGCAGAGCCTTGCCTTCGGGTACCGCGCCGCAAGCCATGACGTCGCAGACGACTTTGGGGGCGCGCGAAAGGTCGCCACCGGCGAGCGCGATGCCATGTTTCTTGGCCAATTTGAGGAACCCGCGCAGGAAACGTTCGAGCCACGCGGGATCGAGCATCGGCGGCATAGCCAGCGACAGAAGGCAGAACCGAGGGTCCGCGCCCATGGCCGCGAGGTCGCTGAGGCTTCGCGCCAGCGCTTTGTGTCCGGCGGCCTCCGGCGCATAGATGTCGCGGGTGAAATGCACGTCCTCAATCAGGAAGTCCGTCGTAAAAACCTGATCTTCCTTGCGGCGGGGACGGTAAATGGCGCAGTCATCGCCGATGCCGAGCACGAGGTCCCGGGTTGGCGGGGCCGCGTGGCGACGAATCCATTCGATGATCTGCGCTTCGTTCATTCGGCGGCGAGCACAAGGCCCGCGGGGAGTTCCTCGCCGAACATCTTGGCCATGTGCCGGAGGTCGGAGGAATCATCCGCTTCGAGGTCGAGATCGGGGAACGCGCGGCGCACGGTGTCGAGCGCGGCGGGCGCGAGGTCGCGCGTACCGTCGCCGGTGACGCGGGCCATCGACAACACGGCGTCTGCCGAATGCGGCGTTTTGGAGATTGCTTCGATCCAGCGGGTGGCTGTCGCGGGGGGCAGAACCTGGTTGATCGGGCCGTAAAACAGCTTGCGCGCGCCGATTCTCGACAGGCACCACAAGGCCGTTTCCACCATGTCCGCCTTTTTGACTTTTTCCACCAGCGCGTCGCCCAACTGCGTCCGGGTCTGCGCGGGAAGCAGTTCCAGACTCGAGGCCGTGCGCCACATTTCACGCATCAGGCTCGAGTTCACGCGCGGCGGCTTCTTGTTGAACTTCGGCAGCAAAAACGGCGAAATCCGCTGGAAAATGTCCACCTGCTGGTTGCGGTTCAGTCCACCGGCGACGCGGCCGCAAAAGATCCACCAGTCGATTTCGTTCTGGACCTGGTTCGCGAAGATCAGGCCGGAGGCGTACACGCGGCGAGCCTGTTCGATGCGGTAATCGTCGCCGGGGAAGCCAAAGCCGGGCCGCAGGCAGAACCCGCACAGGTTCAGCCAGCGGAGTTCATGCGCGGCGCTACGCTTGCGTCCGGCGGCGAGGTCCAGCATCTGGTCGGCGAACTTGCGGATCGCGGACAGGGGCCAGGAATTGCGGCCCAGGCCGAGCGCCTGTTCCATCTTGCCGGGCAGTTCTTCGGGGGCGCCGTCGCCTTCAAACGTTTCGGCGATCAGTTTCGATGCGGCGGCCATTGCTTCGTCCGACACCACCGCGGCGGCGCGAACCGACGACGCCTGCGCCTGCTTGCGAAGTTCGAATTCCAGGCGCCAGCGATGGTCGCTGACTTTGGAATCCGCCCACATCGCGATGGTGCCGACCTCGGTCAGCTTCGCACCCAGTTTCACGGGTACCAGGCGTTCGCCCTGCTTGCCGAACCGGATCACCGCGCTCAAGGGCGCGTGCAACTTCAGGTCGCCGGATTCGAGGTCCGCAAGCGGGAATGCGATCGCCGCGCCAACGGGATCTTCGGCGCGAATCAGCGAACTGTACAGCTTGAACGACACCGGCTTGTTCGCCACCAACTGCAGCGCCTCGTTGTCGACCTCGAGCGTGTCGCCTTCCTCGGCGCCGCGAGGGACGACGCACAGTGTCTCGATCGTGTCCGGGTTCGCCGAGGCGAGGCCCAGGTAATAGCTGCGCGGCAATCCGCCGCGAACGATGAGCCCCTGGCCGGTGGACCTCGCGTACGAATAATACGCCGCGCCGACCGACACGGCAAGGTCGAGGTCGCGATTCTCAAACACGACGGGCCGCTTGCCGTACCACTTCTCAATCACGTCCACCACGCGGTCCCGCAGCAGGTCCGGGATAAAGAAGCCGCCGTTGAACAGGATCGCGTCGGGGGCCGCGCCGACGGTACTCAAAAACGCCGCCAGATGCCGCGTCACCGCGGGATCGGACACATACGGCAGGCCGACTTCGCGGAACAGGCTGCGCTTTTCTTCTTGCGGCTTATCGGAAAGTTCGCAGAACGGCAGGAAGCCGTCCAGCGCCAGTTCCATGGCCTCTTCGCGCGTGATTTCCGTTCGCAGCGTGCCGCCGATCACCGATGAGCCGGAACCGAGCACCGTGATGTCCACCGACTTGAGGTTCGAATCGCCCAGCAGCTTTTCCTTGGCCGCCGCGCACTGGCGCCGCAAAGCCGACCGCTGGCGGATGGAGAGCGTCTTGCCGAGCTTCGATTCCACCAGCCAGGCGAGCGTCAAATCCAGGTTGTCGCCGCCGAGCAGCAGGTGTTTTCCGACCGCTGTGCGCGTGAACTCGACGCGATCGCCTTCGCGCTTCACCTTGATCAGCGTAAAGTCGCTGGTGCCGCCGCCGACGTCGCAAATGAGTACATTCTGGCCGTCAAACAGGGCTTTCTGCGACCTCGAAAGGTCGTTGGCGATCCAGGAATAAAACGCCGCGGCTGGTTCTTCGAGCAGCGTGAACTTTTCGATGCCCGCTTCCTTGGCCGCCGCCACGGTCAGTTCGCGAGCCTCTTCGTCGAACGACGCGGGAACCGTGAGGACGATTTCCTGGTCGCGCAACGGCTGCTGGAATTTCTTCTCAAACGCGTCGGCCATGTGACCGATCACTTTGGCCGAGACTTCGACGGGCGAGAGTACGCGGCCGGCTTCCTGCGCGTCCCACGGCAGGATCTTGGCCGTGCGATCGACATCTGGGTTCGACAGCCAGCTTTTGGCCGAGTGCACGGACTTGGTGGGGACGATGGCGCCCTGGTCGCGAGCGAATGCGCCGACAAAGGTCTGATCCGGGCCCAAGAACAGGAACGACGGTAGCGTCCGCCGCGATTCCACGGTTTCCGGAGCGATTGTCTGCGGGATTTCCAGTACGTGAATCGGAGGAAAATCCGCTTCCTGCGCCTCTTTCGGGTCGATGTAGGCGAGGGCGGAATTGGTGGTCCCTAAGTCGATGCCGACTTTCACTGTTTGACCTTCTCCCTGACGTTGAACTCAAGCTTCCAGCGGCGGCCGTCCTTGGCCACACACCAGACCTGCAACTGGCCGGTTTCGGTGACGATCGTTTCGAGCGTGACGCGAACGGTTTCGCCGCGATCGCCGCTCAACGTCACCTCAATGGGCGACATCTGGACCAGATCCTCGCCGACGTCGTCGATCATTTCGCCGGCGGCGTCGTGATTGCGTTTGGCGGAATTGAAGAACCGGAACTCGGCCGGTTCGCCGACCACCAGCGAAAACTCGCGCCCGGCGGGCAGCGTGACGCTTGTTCCTTCTTCCATGCCGAACGGCGCGACCGCCAAAGCCTTCACCGGCGGGCGGAACCCGGGAACGGCGGGCATCGCCGACTCGATCCCGATGTAATAGGTTTTCGGCACGCCTCCGCGGATACGGATGCCTTTGCCCTTGCGAGCCTCGCCGTAATACGCCGCGCCGCGTGCCACCGCGTGCATCAAGTCCTCGCCCTGCAAGGCTTCGACGGGCGTCGAGGTCCAGCGCTGCAACTGTTCGAGAATCCGCTGGCGTACGACGGGGGCTTTCAGCACACCGCCGTTGAACAGAACCTTGTTCGGATAGACGCCGGCGTTGTTCAGGAAGGCCGCCAGATGCCGGGTAAACGCGGGGTCGGCGGCATAGGGCAAACCAGCCTCGGCCAGACCGGCGCTACGG
>JAFDVT010000857.1 GCA_018268875.1 Acidobacteriota bacterium | reverse complement strand
GGCATCGAACTGGTGGAGGATCGCCGGACCAAGGTTCCAGCCAAGAACGCGACGTCGCGGGTCATGGAACTGGCTCGCGATCTGGGGCTTCTAATCGGCAAGGGCGGAACGTACGGCAACGTGCTGCGCTGCACGCCGCCAATGAACATCACGAAGACGGATGTAGACGAGTTCGCCGACAAGTTGAACAAAGCCATGGCGGCATGGAGCGCCGAAACCAATGGATGAGCGCGATTTTTACCGGGAATCCCGCACCACCAAGCCAGCGGTGTTGAACTGCCCGTTCTGCCGGACGCAGGACACCTACGAACTCAACTGGCTGCTTCGCAAAAAAGTGGACCGCCTGCAAGGCCGCGCCGACGAACGCGACCGCGCCAAATTCGCCAAGTGGATGAGCTACATGGTGCTGATCGACGACAAGGTGGACTGCAAGCGCTGCCGCCGCCGCTTCGAGATTTCGGGGATCAAAACAACGGCGTTCCTGTAACCCCATGCAGTGGATTCACTGGGCCTTGCTATCTGCGATCTTCGCCGCGACGACCGCGATTTTGTCGAAGATCGGGGTGGCCAAAGTCGACTCCAACACGGCCACCGCAATCCGCACCGCCGTTGTGTTGGCCGTGTCAACAGCGATCGTCATCGCGACGCAGGGCGTGGCAGCGTTTCGGTCCATTCCCCAGTCGGCCTGGCTCCCGCTCACCGCTTCCGGCGTCGCCACCGGGCTATCGTGGCTTTGCTACTTCCGCGCGCTGAAGCTGGGCCCCGCATCGAAAGTAGCGCCGGTGGACAAACTGAGCGTCGTGTTCGTCGTGATCTTCGCAGCCGTGTTCCTGCAAGAGGCGGTAACCACGCGCACGATGCTTGGGATCGGGCTGATTACCGCCGGCGTCATTCTGCTAGCCAAATAAGCTACGGCAGCGGAGCGGCCCAGTTCAGGAACGACGCAATGTCCTTCTTGAACTGCTTCAGCGAATCGAGGTTGACATAGTACATGTGCCCCGCTTCGTATTCGTACGGCTTGATGTTCTTCCACGCTTCTTTCGGAAGCCCCATGTGGTTCATCGTGTAGTCGGCGGCAAAGTACGGCGTGGCCAAATCGTAATAACCGGACCCGATGTACAGCTTCATGTAGGGATTCTTGGCAAAGGCGTTGCGCAGGCTTTCGGTAACATCGGCGAACCCGTTCTCGACGCCCCAGTCCCAACGCCCGATGCCGCCGCCGAGGACGTAATACTGCTGGTCGTTCCGGTACCCGAGTTCGGTGCGGACGTAATCGTTGAACGTCGACGTATACGGCGGAATGATGGCCGACATCGACGGATCCGCATCCACGCCAGGCGTAAACGCGCGCTCGCCCGCTCCGGTAAGGCGCGAATCGAGGCGGCCGACGTTCACGTTCTCGTCGCGGCGTAGCTGGCGGATGAATTCCATGATGTTGACGCGAAGCTCGGTCTGGTCCAGGAACTTGGCATCCAGCCCCGTGTACCGCGCGAGCTTATCCAGCACGGCTTTGCGTTCGGCGCCCTGCAGCTTATCGCCCTTTGCCAGAGCTTCGGAATACCCGCCGATGGCCCAGGCTTCCACTTCCTTGAGGGTCTTGCGCAGGTCCTTCTGCAGGTCCGCGGGCAAGCGCTTGTGGTACCACGCGGTGGCTGTGTACGTCGGCAGGAACAGGACATACGGCAGGTCATTCCCGCGCGTGAACCGTGCGGTCTGAAAATTGAGAATCGTGGACACCAGCATCACGCCGTTCAACGCGATCCCTTGATTCGTGAGGTACCCGGCGATGTTGGCCGCGCGCGTCGTGCCGTAGCTCTCTCCGACCACGAACAACGGCGAGGACCAGCGTTCATACCGCGTCAGGTACATGCGCACGAACTCCGCCACCGATTCCATATCGCCCTTAACGCCCCAGAACTTCTTGCCAAGCTCCTGCTTGGTGGCGCGCGAATAACCGGTGCCCACGGGGTCGATAAACACGAGGTCGGTATCGTCCAGCCAGGTTCCTTCGTTGGGTACCAACTGATACGGCGCGGCGGGCAGCGAACCGTCGTCGTTCATCTTCACCCGCTTGGGGCCGAGCGCGCCCATGTGCAGCCACACCGACGCCGACCCAGGACCACCGTTGAAGGAAAACGTCAGGCGGCGCTTAGCCTTGTTCGGCACTCCGTTGAGCGTGTACGCGACAAAGAAGATGTCGGCTTCGTGTTCCTTGGTCTGCGGGTTGAACAAGGGCATCATCCCGGTGGTGCTGGTGTATTCCAGCGTCCGGCCGTTGACCACAAGCTTCTGCTGCTTGACCACGGGCGCGGTGACAACCTCAGGCTTGACGGCCGACGTGGCGGGAGCAGGCGCGGGAGCAGCGGCCGCCGCGGCAGCCTGGGCCAAAAACAGGGAACACGACAAAAGCGAGACCATAGGCCGATTATCCTGGAGATAGCAGTGTCCATGCAAAAGTTCGCCGTTCAGAATTTCGGTTGCCGGGCCTCGCAGGCCGATGGAGCCGCGATTGAGGCCGCGCTCGCCGCTACTGGAATGCGCCGGTCCGACGACGGCCATTCCGACGCCGATTGGGTGATTCTCAATACCTGCACCGTCACGTCCAACGCCGACGATGACTTGCGCCAGGCCGTCCGCCGCGTACATCGCGAAAACCCCGCCGCGCAGATTTTGGTCACCGGTTGTTACGCCCAGCGCGCCCCACAAGAGATTGCGCAACTGCCCGGCGTGTCCCTTGTCGTCGGCAATTCGCACAAAACGCAAATTGCGGACTTGATCGGAACCAAGCCGTCGTTCGTGCAGATCGAGGCGCCGAGTTACCACGCCCAAGTCCACGTCGGCGACATCTTTGCCCGGCATGATTTTCTGGCGTCGCCCGTATCCGACGCGGCCGGCGACCGTTCCCGCCCCAACCTCAAAATCCAGGACGGCTGCAACAACCGCTGTTCCTTCTGCATCATCCCGTTCGTCCGTGGACGCAGCCG
>JAFDVT010000856.1 GCA_018268875.1 Acidobacteriota bacterium | reverse complement strand
TGCCGGTGGGCGACCCGGAGTCTCTGGTGGTTTTGAACTGGCAGAGCCAGCCTCCGCAGACGGCCGACAAAAAGTGGGAACACGTGGTGCACGGCATTCAAGGGATGTTCTGGCCGGGCGCGAAGGGGTTGCTCGTAAGCGGTATTTTTCCACATGGCGCGTTTGAAACCATGAGCCAGGACAACCCGGTGTTCTCGACGGTGTTCGGGTACTTTGACGGCCACAAGCGGAACGCGGTTGTGCAAGGACAGGCGGCGACCGCTGGCGTAGAATTCGTCACGGGCGGGTACTTTCGCGGCCTTGCGGTCACCGCGGCGGCCGGACGCCTGATCGACTTCGATGACGACCGGGCTGGCGCTCCGGCGGTTGCCGTAATCAGCTATGCGATGAGCCAGCAGCGTTTTGGCGGGGCGCCCGCCGCGGTTGGGCAATCCGTTCTGATCGACAAGGTGCCGTTCACCGTGGTGGGAGTGGCGTCGGCTTCGTTCTTCGGAGTGGACCCCGCGTCCGCGCCCGACGTCTATCTTCCTCTGCGCACGATCCCGCTTGTCGATGGCGCTGAATCGGCGCGCCTGTTTGCCGACAACAATTCTTACTGGCTCGAGATGATGGGCCGTTTGCGTCCCGGTGTCACGATGGCGCAGGCGCAAGCAGCGCTCGCACCGCGATTCCGGCAGTGGGTGGCGAACACGGCGTCGACGGACGGGGAACGCGCCAATCTGCCAGCATTGACGCTCAATCCCGGCGCGCAAGGCTTGGGTAGGTTGCGGCGGGAGTACACAAAGCCGTTGTACGTTTTGTTGGCCATGGTGGCCTTGATCCTGGCGATCACCTGCGCGAACATCGCGAACCTCCTGTTGGCGCGAGCTTCGGCGCGTAGCCGCGAGATGGCGGTGCGGCTGAGCTTGGGCGCGGGCCGCCTGCGCGTGATGCGACAACTACTAACGGAAAGCGTGATGCTCGCGTCGCTTGGTGGCGCACTTGGGATTCTATTCGCGGTCTGGGGCATGCGGTCGCTGACGTTCCTGTTCTCACGAGGACGAGAGGACTTCACGCTGCATGCCGAATTGAACTGGAAGGTGCTGGCCGTTACGGCGACATTGTCGCTGCTGTGTGGCCTGTTGTTCGGCCTGGTTCCGGCGTTGCAAGCGACGAGTCCCGATGTGATGCCGGCGTTGAAGAACGGCCGGTCCGGCGGGGCCCCGCGGCGTACGCAACAGCTGTTGGTGATTGCGCAGGTTGCGATCTCGTTCGTCATTCTAGTTGCCGCCGGACTGTTCGTACGAACGCTGAACGAACTACATTCGGTACAGCTTGGTTACGCTCGCGAAAATATTCTGCTGTTCTCGCTGAACGCGCGGCAGTCGGGGCACAAGGATCCCGAAATCGCCGCGTTTTACGCCAATTTGCGCCAGCGCTTTGAATCGATCCCCGGCGTGAATAGTGCAACGTTGTCGCATGCGTCGATCCTGAGCGGAGGCCACGCGGGCAAGACGTACCGCGGCGCGATGGAGGCGGGCAACGTATCCATTCAGGGCGCCAGAGTGATGACGGCCGGACCTCGCTTTCTCACCACCATGCAAATTCCGATCCTCGCGGGCCGGGAAATCGACGATCGCGATCAGGCGAGTTCGCCGGCAGTGGCGGTGATCAGCGAGAACCTCGCGAGGACCTACTACGGGAGCGAGAATCCGATCGGGCGGCGGATCCGGTTTGTCGATCAGAAGCGCGACCTGGAAATCGTGGGTGTATCGGCCAATCTGCGGCACGGCAGCTTGAAGGAAGAGTCCTCGATGAGCGTATTCATCGCGGCGGCGCAGAACTCGCCAGAGGGCGTTACGTTCGCCCTGCGGACCACAGCGGCCAATCCGTTGCAATTCGTGAAAGACGTCCGCGAAATCGTGCGCGAGGCGGATTCGCTACTGCCGGTTACCAATGTGATGACGCAGGCCGCGGAGATCGACCGAAGCATCAACCGGGAGATCCTGTTTGCGAAGTTGTGTACGGGTTTTGCGATCCTGGCGCTATTGACAGCGTGCGTCGGGCTCTACGGAACGATGTCGTACACGGTGTCGCGGCAGGTGAGCGAGATCGGTATTCGAATGGCCTTGGGCGCGCGGCGCGAGGCCATGGTCTGGATGATCCTGCGTCATGTGTTGTGGCTGGCGGCGATCGGCCTTGCGATCAGCATCCCCATCGCGCTGGCCGGTTCGCGACTGGTGAAATCGCTGCTGTTCGGCACACAGCCGAACGACCCGGTGACGTTGGTTGCCGCGGCGGCTGTATTGCTCACCGCGGCGATTCTGGCCGGATTTGCGCCTGCCATGCGCGCATCGAGAGTGGATCCTCTCGTCGCGCTACGGCAGGAGTGATAACTCGACTGCCCTAAGCCTTGGCGGGCCCGTCCCAGCCGAAGCCGGGCTTGTCGTGCGGCTCCATGTAGATGCCTTCCGGACCCCTGGTGAGTTTGTAATCGTCTTCGAACTTCTTGTAGTAATCCTTGGGGCCGCCCGGCGGGGGCATGAACATTTCGCACCACGGCGAATTGACGGTGGCCGCAGTGAACGCGACGGATTCGGGAGTGAGTCCGCCACCGTGCGGGATCACCGGAATGTCGTAGGCGGCGGCGAGCGCGGCGATCTTGCGAGCCTCGGTGAGTCCGCCGCACCATTGCAGATCGGGCTGCCAGATTTCGGCGGATTCGTGTTCCAACAACTGCCGGAAGCCGTAGCGGCCGTACTCGTGTTCGCCGGTGACGATGCGTGTGGACTTGATCTGCTTGCGGAGGCGCCCGAAGCCCGCGTAGTCGTGCGGCTGCAGCACTTCCTCCATCCAATAGATGCGGTAGGGCTCCATCATTTCCGCCATTTCCAGCGTGTAACGCTCGGTCCAAGCCATCCAGCAGTCGAGCATGATGTCGCCGTCGGGGCCTAGCGCCGTGCGG
>JAFDVT010000855.1 GCA_018268875.1 Acidobacteriota bacterium | reverse complement strand
TTGGTCTTGCGATCACGACTAAAGAAAATGGTCAATTCTGGCGTATTTTCGTTTGGTACAACAAAACGATTGCCGTTGAGGAATTTCGCCGGGATCTGAAGATCCCCGTATACCCACTGTTGATCGATACGGGTCCGAACCTTGCCATCGGCATCAACGCCATTCAGAAATACTTCGTTGGATGCGTGCGTGCCTATGCCGGAGGAACCGTAGTCGCTGGGAAACACATACTCCGCGGGGGTGAGCGTGCGGATGCTGGTGCTGCAATCCTTGTCTGGCGACAGGCTCATCTCCATCAAGTCGGACAGTGATCGCCTTGCCTGATAGGTTAGGGGGTTTTCGCTCGCCCACTGCATGAACGTATTTGGAAATGGGCATGCCTTGCTGATCGTTTGGCTTTTCAGATCGAAAACGATCAGCTTCTCATTTGAATACTTCGTGAGAAGAAAAGCTTTCTGGCTTTGTTGCAGGAGATCCACGCGGTGCAGTCCATCAGCCGCCGGTACAATTGTCTTTACTTTCGTAAGTTCGCCATTCCCTCGCAATTGCCAGAGAGCGGCTTCGTATCGCGCATCGCCCTTGGGTGTGGGCGTGCCTGTTATTAAGAACAAATCGGCGGCGGCGTGGAATGCGAACGCCAGCAATGGAACCATTACAATTCCAGTTTAGACGTTGGCTCTCGAGTCCTGAGTATGAGCGGACTAGTGGCGGCAAGCGGCGTGATTGCGGGAAGCAGGTAATGTCCGCATCCTTGCCGTTGCCCTTCGCGGTCCGTGCTGTCGTAGGCTTCGCCGTCGGTGGCAGTCCAATCGCAGCAAGCGTGGACACACCAGGCAAAAAAGGCAGCCCTTGCGAGCCGCCCTTTCGTTGATTCCCTGCCTACGATCTCAATTCGCGACCTGAGGCCAGATGTCCGCTCTCGGATCTTCTGGATGCAGCGTCGCCAGTTCGCGCAGCAATTCCTTGGTGCGCTCGTCCTGGATCTTCGGCGGCTCGATCGACACCGTCACGATCTGGTCGCCTCGCGAATTTTTGCGCGAGTTGAACACACCCTTTTCCCGCAGCCGGAACTTCTGCATATTCTTGGTTCCGTGCGGGATCTTCAAAAGCGCCCGCCCGTCGATGGTCGGCACTTCGATCTTGGCGCCCAGGTACGCTTCGTCAACACGCACCGGTACCGTGATCTCGATGTCGTCCCCGCTGCGTTTGAAAAACGGATGCGGTTGCGAACGAACCGTGATGTACAGGTCGCCCGCGGGAGCGCCATGCGAACCGGCATTGCCCTTGCCCGCGACGCGCAACCGTGAACCGTCCTGCGCACCCGGCGGAATGCGAACCTCCACCTGTTCGGACTTGATCGTACGTCCGTCACCCTGGCACGTCGGACAGACATTGCGCAGTTGCCCGGTGCCGTTGCAACGCGGACAGGTCAGGCTGAAGCGCATCGCGCCCGCCATTTGTGTGACGTTGCCCGTGCCGTTGCATTCGCTGCAAACCACGTTCTGGCCACCGGAGGCACCAGAGCCGCCGCACGTCGCGCACAGTTCCTGGCGCTGCACGTTGATGCGGACCTGCGTACCTTTGATCGCCTGCCAGAAGTCGATGGCCAGCGCGTATTCGAGGTCGGTTCCCTTTTCGGGCGTTTGGTACTGCGCGCCCGCTGAGCCGCCCCGGCCCTGCTGGCTGAACATGCGGCCGAAAATATCCTGAAACGAGCCGGCGCCACCATTGCCCGCGCCCGCTCCGCCACCACCGCCGCTCGCTCGACGTCCACCGCCGCCGCCGGCCGTGCGGAAATCCGAACCGCCAAACATGTCGCCGAAGTCGAACCCGCCGAAGTTCATGTTGGGAGGCATGTCCGATGCCCCGCCACTTCCGCCGGGACCACCCGGGCCGCCGCCAGGCATTCCGCCATCGGGGTAAAAGCCGTATTGATCGAACGTCTGCTTCTTCTTCGGGTCGCTCAGTATGTCGTAGGCTTCCTGGACCTGCTTGAACTTGTCCTCCGACGATTTGTCTCCGGGATTCAGGTCCGGATGGTACTTGCGCGCGAGCTTTCGATACGCCTTGCGGATGTCGTCCGTCGAGGCGTTGCGGTCCAACCCGAGCGTTTCGTAATGATCTTTTTGTTGTTGGGCCGGCATGTACGTTGCACCTGAGACTGCTACTGCTACTACTACTGCTACTGCTTGTGACTAACAGGCCCGGGGAATCACCTTGCGGCGGTCCCCCGGGCGAAAAAAAACTACGGGAACGGCTTACTGCTTTTTGTCGTCGACGTCCACGAACTCGGCATCGACCACGTCGTCCTTCTTGGACTCCGCGCCGCCCGGGGGAGGCGGAGCCGAGGAGCCGCCCGCATCGCCACCAGCCGGTTCCGAAGCCTTGTACATCGCCTCGGCCAGCTTGTGCGAAGCCTGCGTCAGGTTGTCGACCGCCTTGTTGATGTCTTCCACCGAACCACCGGAAATCGCTTTCTTGGTGGCGTCGATGGCGTCTTCGACCTTCTTGCGTTCGTCGCCGCTGACCTTGTCGCCATGATCCTTCAGCATCTTTTCGATGTTGTAGAGCATCGCGTCGGCCTTGTTGCGGGACTCGATATCGTCACGCTTGCGCTTGTCTTCCGCCGAATGCATCTCGGCGTCCTTGGCCATCTTGTCCACTTCTTCCTTGCTCAGGCCGGAGGAGGACGTGATGGTGATCTTCTGCTCGTTGTTGGTGGCGCGATCCTTGGCCGTGACATTCAGGATGCCATTGGCGTCGATGTCGAACATCACTTCCACCTGCGGCACGCCGCGCGGCGCCGGCGGGATGCCCACCAGCTGGAACACGCCCAGCTTCTTGTTGTGCTCGGCGATCGAACGTTCGCCCTGGAAGACCTTGATTTCCACCGAGGTCTGGTTATCGGCGGCCGTCGAAAACACTTCGCTCTTGCGGGTCGGGATCGTCGTGTTGCGCTCGATCAGCTTGGTGAACACGCCACCCAGCGTTTCGATACCGAGCGACAGCGGCGTGACGTCGAGCAACAGCACGTCCTTCACTTCGCCGCCAAGCACGCCACCCTGCACCGCCGCGCCCACCGCGACCACTTCGTCGGGGTTCACGCTACGGTTCGGGTCCTTGCCGAACAGGTTGCGAACGATTTCCTGGACGCGCGGAATACGCGTCGAACCACCCACCAGCACCACTTCGTCAATGTTTGCGGGCGTCAGACCGGCATCCTGCAACGCCTTTTTGCAAGGCTCAACAGTACGGTCCAGAATATCGGCCGTCATCTGTTCGAACCGGGCGCGCGTGAGCTTGATCGTCAGGTGCTTGGGACCCGAAGCGTCCGCCGTCAAGAACGGCAGATTGATTTCGGTTTCGAGCAGCGTCGACAGTTCGATCTTCGCCTTTTCCGCGGCTTCCTTCAGACGCTGTAGCGCCATCTGGTCGCGGCTGACGTCAATGCCCTGCTCTTTCTTGAATTCCTGCACCAGCCAGTCGATGATGCGCTGGTCGACGTTGTCGCCGCCCAGGTGCGTGTCACCGTTGGTGGACTTCACTTCGACCACGCCATCGCCCACTTCGAGATTCGAAATGTCGAACGTACCGCCGCCGAAGTCGTATACGGCGATGGTTTCGTCCTTCTTCTTGTCGAGGCCATAGGCGAGCGCGGCGGCCGTCGGTTCGTTGATGATTCGCATCACCTCAAGGCCCGCGACCTGACCGGCGTCCTTGGTGGCCTGACGCTGCGCGTCGTTGAAGTAAGCGGGCACCGTGATCACCGCCTTGGTGACCTTCTCGCCCAAATAGGCTTCCGCCGCTTCCTTCAGCTTGGTGAGGATCATCGCGGAGATTTCCGGCGCCGAATACAGCTTGCCGTTAATGTCGACGCGAACGTCTCCCTTGTCGCCACGGACCACCTTGTACGGAACCAGCTTGGTTTCTTCGCTGACTTCGTCGAAGGTGCGGCCCATGAACCGCTTGATGGAATAAATCGTATTTTCCGGATTGGTCACAGCCTGGCGCTTGGCCACCTGGCCCACCAGACGCTCGCCGGACTTGGTGAAGGCCACAACCGACGGCGTGGTCCTTCCGCCTTCCTGATTGGGTATGACAACCGGCTGTCCACCCTCCATAACCGAGACGACCGAATTGGTCGTGCCGAGATCAATACCGATAATCTTGCTCATAGTTGTTGGTGGAATCCCTTTCGATTACACAAGTAACGAATTCCGCGCCATGAGCGCCGCATTGCTAGCGCACCATGAATACATTACCAGTATGAAATCTTAGCAAAGGATTGTCAAGTGCGACTCTGAACAATTACTTGAGGATCTCGCTTGAGCCTTGCCAGCTTACCCTTAAGTGCTTTCATGTCAAGAGGTTTGGTGAGGAACTCGGTCATGCCGGCTTTGCGCCAGGCATCTGCGTCCGAGTGGAATTCCGCAGCCGCGGAGAGAGCCACGATCGGCAAATCCGGTGCTGCGCTGCGAATCAGACGTGCCGCTTCGATGCCATCCATCAGCGGCATCTTGACGTCCATGAGAACGCCGTCAAAAGAGCCTACCTTGGCGAGTTCCACCGCATCGAGGCCATTTTCGACGAAATCCGACCGGCAGCCCAAGCGCCCGAGCATCGCCCCGATCACCCGCTGGTTGATGAGATTGTCCTCGGCAACCAGTAGATTAAGGCCCAGCGGCGCGTCGTCCCCAGACTGTTCGACAGTGAACGCAGAACTGAACGGGTCCAATACAGTTCGCGGCGAGATAATGCCGGTGGCCGGGAGCGCGATCAGCGGCGGGCTGCCCGCCGGCAGTTGGAAGTTGGGGTATGCGGCGCGGTCCACCAGCACGGCCGCAAGGCCGGTGAACGGGCCGTCGGTCGAATCCGGCCAGATCGCCTCATAGGAGCTGGTGTCAAAGATTTCGACGATGCATTCGCGCACCTCGGGATCGGTCACCAGGCAGCCGACGCGCACGCGAGGATACGTGCAGGAGCCTGACCCCGGCTGGCTGTTGCGGG
>JAFDVT010000854.1 GCA_018268875.1 Acidobacteriota bacterium | reverse complement strand
CGTCGAGATACCGGCACAGGTTGGTTTGAAACAGATCGCCCTGGTGGATACGGCGCACGATGCGGGCCACGGATGCTTCGAAACCTTCGGACGATCGCACCAAAGTTGGGGGAATCTCGCCGTCGTCGATGACGGCTGCAGGCTCGGCTGTTGTTGTGAACCACAAACGCGGCAGAGGCGACGCCGGCGCGGGACCCAAGTCTTCCAGTTCATGCGCAAGCTCATAGCCGAGGTAGCCGCGCAGTACTTGCCCGGACCCCTTCCACTCACGCAGCGCTCTTTCCAAGTCGGCGAGGGACTCAATCACTGTGCTAGAAAATTAGCAAACAGTTTCTGCCGGTGCTCGGTCAGAAACGATTCGGGATGGAACAACACACCTTCGAGCATAGCGTCCGGCGAACGAAACGCTAGAACCGTGCCGTCCTCGCCGGTGGCGGTAATTGGCCAGCCAAGCGTACCGGGTTCGACGATGAGCGAATGATAGCGGGCCGCCGCGAAGGGGCTCGGAACGCCCTTGAAAATACCGGATCCATCGTGCGCGACGGGCATCGCCTTGCCATGAACAGGCTTGCCGCTGGCCACGACGCGCGCGCCCGCGTGAACCGCCATTACCTGCATGCCAAGGCAAACGCCGAGCATCGGAACCTTGAGCGTGCTCACGACCTGGCCGCAAATTCCGGCGCGTTCCGGCCCGAAAGGACCCGGCGACAGCACGATGCGATCGGGGCGCAACGCCTCGATTTCCGCGAGCGTAACCGCGTCCGAACGGCGCACCACGCAGCGGCCACCGGCGGTTTCCAGGCCGTCGACCAGGTTCCAGGTAAACGAATCGTAGTTGTCGAGAACCAGTACTCGCGTCGTCAAGCCAGAATCTTTTTGATCACTTCGCCGTGCACGTCCGTCAAACGGAAGTCGCGGCCCATGTGGCGGTACGTCAACCGCGTGTGATCCATGCCCAGCAAATGCAGGATCGTTGCCTGCAGATCGTGCACGCCCACGCGGTCTTCGGTGATGTTCAGCGCCAGTTCGTCGGTGGCGCCCAGAGTCATGCCTCGCTTCACACCGCCGCCCGCCATCCAGATCGAATAGCCGTTCGGGTGGTGGTCGCGACCCGCGTTGTCGGCCTCGTCCGGCCGCCGGATCTCGCTCATCGGCGTGCGTCCAAACTCGCCGCCCCAGATCACCAACGTGTCGTCCAGCATGCCCCGTTCCTTCAAGTCCGTCAGCAGCGCCGCCGTGGGTTTGTCGGTCTGCGTGCAAAGCTTGGGCAGGTTGCTGTTGATCGCGGAGTGGTGGTCCCATCCCGAATGCACGCACAACACAAAGCGAACGCCGCGCTCGACCAAACGGCGAGCCAGCAGGAGGTTGGTGCCGTACTGCTTCGATTCCTTCTGGTTGATGCCGTATGCCTCGAGCGTTTCGGGCTTTTCGGACTTGAGGTCCGTCAGTTCCGGACCCGCCGACTGCATGCGGTAGGCCAGTTCATACGAATGGATGCGCGAGGCAATCTCCAGATCGCCGGTGACGTTCTGATGCTCGGTGTTCAGGTCCTTGAGGACATCCAACCGCGCGCGCTGCGCGTCGTTGCTGAACCCGGGCGCGTTCGACAAGTACAGAATCGGATCGCCGGACGAGCGCAGCACCGTGCCCTGGTAGAGCGACGGCAGGAACCCGTTGGTCCACAAATCGCTGCCCGCGCTTGCGCCGGGGCCCGACTGCAGCGCCACAAAGGCCGGCAGGTTCTTCGATTCCGAACCGAGTCCATAGGTCGTCCAGGCGCCCATTGACGGACGTCCGCCCGTCATGTGGCCGCTGAACAACAGCAATTGCCCCGGGTGGTGGTTGAACGCCTCCGAATGCATGGACCGGATGAGGCAGATGTCGTCGGCATGCTTGGCGGTGTGCGGAATCAGGTCGCTCAGCAGCATGCCGCTTTGGCCTTGCGGGGCGAACTTTCTTGGCGATGCTAAGATTTTCGCAGTCGGCTTGATGAACGCCAGCTTCATGTCCTTCGTCATCGAAGGAGGCAGGGACTGGCCGTGCCATTTCTGCAGTCCCGGCTTGGGGTCGAACAGGTCCATCTGCGAAGGCGCGCCTTCCTGGAACAGAAAGATGACGTTCTTCGCTTTGGGCGCAAAATGGGGCGTTTTGGGCGCCAACGGATCGGCCACCGCCGCGCCCTGCATCAAATCCGCAAGCGCCAGCGTGCCGATCCCCGCCAGCGAACGGCGCAGGAAATCCCGGCGTAGATGAGTCTCAATCAGATGCTTCATCGTCGTCCTACTCTCTTGTGATGAACTCGTCGAGGTTCATCAATACGCTCGAAAGCGCGGTCCATGCGGCCAGTTCCGCGGGCTTCACATTCTCGATCGCCACCGGCGCCAACTGTGCCAGCGCCTTTTCATCCTGGCCCAGCGAGGCCTGCTGTTTTTCGAAATACGCCTGCAAACGGACGCGCTCCGCATCGCTCGGCTTGCGTCCCAGAGCTTCCAGATAGGCCGTATCCAGGCGCGACTTGAAGTCGCCGCGCGTGTCGGACACCAGGTGCACCGCGAACGCCTGCGCCGCTTCCAGGAACACTGGATCGTTCAGCAAGTTCAACGCCTGCAGAGGCGTGTTGGAACGTTCGCGCTTGCAGGCCGTAACCGTGGCCTTGGGCGCGTCAAAGTTCACCAGCAGCGGATATGGCGTGGTCCGCAGGAACTGGATGTACAGCCCGCGACGGTAGCGATCCGCGCCCGTCGATTCCTTCCAGCCTCCATTCCAGCCGCGCGAACCGTAGCCGCTTTCGAGCACGCCGGGCGGAATCGGCGGCATGACGCTGGGTCCACCCACCTGATCCGTCAACAGGCCGCTCACTTCGAGCGCCGCATCGCGAATCGCTTCGCCGCTCAAGCGCAACCGGTTCTGGCGGGCCAGCAGCATGTTG